>DATNRC010000454.1:0-2703 GCA_036703705.1 Candidatus Obscuribacterales bacterium | reverse complement strand
GCTGCTTCTCTACCAGGGCCGGGCCGTCGGCTGCATTTACAATCGCAAGCCCAACGTCGAGCCGTATCCGATGGAGACTGCCCTGCAAATGTCCATTCTCGACAGCTTCCAGCCGGCATCGACGCTCATCATTTATGACCTGCCTGCCGAAGTGATAACGTCGATGTCAGCCATGTTTTTAGGCGTTCCCGTCTCCCTTGGCGAAAACAAGGAGGCGTTGAAGATCTTGAGAAACTCGCTCAAAGCAATGAAAAAAACCGGCGAAACAGGCTGCTTCACGCTTTCCCTGCCCAACGAGGGGGATCTGGCGCTCGTTCTCTTTTACCGGGGAGACCTTTTCGGCGTTTTCCATGTCGATGGGCAGGCATTCTCGGGCAGCCTTCAAAGCGCCGAGAAGCTGATTAAGAAAAGCGAGTCGGCCACCCTCGAGCTTTCCATTTTGCCCAAAGAGATGATGAGCGATGCGGTTTTATTCGGCTATGGTTTGTCCACGACCATCACCGAGCTCGAAGAAGGTCCGGCACGGGCAAAAATTTAGTCCCGCTCTGTCAAGCCGGCATTTCAAGCGGCCATCCGGCAGCAAGCAAATCTTTCCATTGAATTTATACACTTTAAGACTTCATTGACGAACGAGAAGATCCTTATCTTAGTGGTGTATCAAGAGTAAACAGGGGCAATAGCACGTCGTTTTTCCAAAACAGGGAGTCAACCATGGCAAAGGCAGTGGGCATTGATTTGGGCACTACTAACTCCGTCGTTGCAGTGATGGAGGGGGGTAAACCTACAGTAATCGCCAATGCGGAAGGGCTGAGGACAACTCCTTCGGTGGTTGCCTATTCCAAGACAGGCGAGCGCCTTGTCGGTCAGCTGGCGCGCCGGCAGGCAGTTGTCAATCCTCACAACACCGTCTATTCCATCAAACGTTTCATCGGCCGCCGCTTCGACGAGGTCGAGGCGGAGCGCAACATGGTTTCGTACAAAGTAAAAGAAACGCCGGACGGCGGCTGCAAAGTCGTGATGGGCGACAAGGATTACACGCCGGAAGAAATTTCCGCCATGGTGCTGCGCAAGCTCAAAGAAGATGCCGAGAAATACCTGGGCGAGAAAGTGACGAGTGCTGTTATCACGGTCCCGGCCTATTTCAACGACTCCCAGCGCCAATCGACCAAGAACGCCGGACTTATAGCGGGACTCGATGTGCAACGAATCATCAATGAGCCGACCGCGGCAGCGCTTGCTTACGGCATCGACAAAAAGCACAACGAAACCATTCTTGTCTTCGACCTGGGCGGCGGAACTTTTGACGTTTCCATTCTCGAAGTCGGCGACGGCGTATTCGAAGTGCAATCGACTGCCGGAGACACGCACCTGGGCGGCGATGATTTCGATCATGTGCTTGTTAATTGGATCGCTGATGAATTCAAGCGCCTGGAAGGCATCGATCTGCGCAAAGATCCTCAAGCCTTGCAGCGACTGACGGAAGCCGGAGAAAAGGCGAAGATCGAGCTTTCTTCGGTGACCGAGGCCTCGATTTCCCTGCCCTTCATCACCGCCAACGAAACCGGTCCCAAACACCTCGACATGCGCATTACGCGCGCCAAATTCAACGAATTGACCCGGCACCTCGTGGAGCGTTGCCGAAAGCCGGTGGAGCAAGCACTCGCCGATGCCAATCTCACCTACGAAAAAATCAACGAAGTGGTTTTGGTAGGCGGCTCAACGAGAATCCCCGCCGTTCAGGAGCTGGTTAAGAGCCTTACGGGAGGCAAGGAGCCCAACCAGAGCGTCAACCCCGATGAGGTCGTTGCTGTCGGAGCAGCTATTCAAGCCGGCGTCCTCGGGGGCGAAGTGCGCGATGTGGTTCTCCTTGATGTCACCCCGCTTTCACTCGGTATTGAGACCATGGGCGGTGTGTTCACCAAACTGGTGGAGAGAAACACCACCATTCCCACGCACAAATCCCAGATCTTCTCCACCGCTGAAGACAATCAGCCGGCGGTCGACATTCAAATCTATCAGGGTGAAAGACCAATGGCGAAGGACAACAAAATGCTGGGAACGTTCAGGCTGGATGGCATACGTCCGGCACCACGAGCGGTGCCGAAGATTGAAGTGTCGTTCGACATCGACGCCAACGGCATCGTGAGCGTGACGGCAAAAGACCAGGACACCGGCAAAGAGCAGAAAGTCACGATCACGGCCAGCACGAACCTTTCGAAGGAAGACGTGAGCAGGCTGGTGAAAGAAGCGGAAGCTCATGCCAGCGAAGACCAGAAAGCACGCGAATCAGCCGAGACACGCAACGAAGCGGACACTCTCTGTTATTCTGTGGAGCGCCAGCTGCGCGAATTCGGCGACACCGTATCTTCGGGCAACAAATCAAAAGCCGAAGATCTGATCGGGCAAATTCGCATGAAGATCGAGCAGCGGGCCGATGCAGATGTTCTCAAGCCATTGATGAATGATTTGCGTGGCGTCCTGGTCCTCCTGCAGCAAGATGCTGCGCGCGAACCGGCAGGCGCAAGAGCATCGTCGGCATCGTCGTCGGCTGAAGCCGGAGGCTCTTCAAGCTCGTCCTCATCGTCGAAGAGCGAGGGCAGCTCGTCCAAAGGCTCAGGCAACGGCGGCTCCAAAAGCGACGATGATATAATCGACGCCGACATAGCCAATTAGTCACCGAGGCTTTTCTCATCATCGAGATTC
>DATNRC010000453.1:0-4883 GCA_036703705.1 Candidatus Obscuribacterales bacterium | reverse complement strand
GCAAATGGGAATCTCAATCAGGCAAACACACTCCCATTGTCGCCCTCACCGCCGGGGCCATGAAAGGTGACAGGGAGAAGTGCCTGGATGCAGGAATGGATGATTATCTGAGCAAACCGGCAAGCATCCAGCAGATTTTGGATATGATCAAGATTTGGGTGCCGGTTAAGGAAAGTCGCTGAGCCGTAAAATGCTCGACGGCCGGTCGCGCAGGGCAAATTGGCAAACAGGCGCAAAGCGATCTGCGGGCTGGATTCGCTGCCTTGCGGGCTGGATTTGCTCGCACTGCCGGCTGGATTTGCTGCCTTGCTGGCTGGATTTGCTCGCACTGCCGAGGACATTTTGCCAAAGTCGCTCTAATGTGAATCTTGCAAAGGTCGCACTAACCGTTGTCTGACTAGTCTCATCAGCAATCAATCACTAAGTCCCAAACGACTTAGAATTGCTGATTTACATCGCAACAGCTATTGTTTTCTGGGCTTAACCTATAGCGTTTGCGAAATAATCCTTCAGCTTTTAGTCTCTCAAGCAGTGGCTCATTCCGTCGACCGGACAGCTCCGTTCTGATGTCCAATTCTCATAGTAGTCATCTTAGTAGTCATCCCAGTTTTGTTGGCAATGTGGCGATCTCTGTGTTGCGCAATGAGACTGGAAAATGTGCTGCGGGAGAGGGTGACCTCTCCCGCCCCTCCGAAAAAATTTTGCCTCGCGTTTGCTGTCTTCTCTTGGCGGTGCTTACCGCCTCTTTAATGAGTGTCCTGCAAGGGATGCTCAGAATATAGGACAGGACAGGGAGCAAGTTGTTATCGACTTGTTAACATCGGCAATTAATTTGGAAAGTCAGCCATCGGCCCGAATTACTGCAGAAGCGCCTTAATCTCGGCTTCCCACACCACCGCCGCCGACGTTAAGCGCGTACGTACTGATGAGTCAGCACTCCTGTCAGTCGTGCACCGTGATTTCGGCTTCCGATCCTTTGCCGCCTTCATCATGAAGTTGGTATTTGCCTTCTTTGCCGGTTACCTTCACTGTTTTGCGTTGGCCCGGAGCTAAATAGATCTCGCCGGGAAACAATCCCTCTCCCTCGATTTCCAGTGGCTCGTTCCCTTCATTTACAAGCAGCAGGGAAGCTCCTTCTTTTACAGCGTACTCTTTCTTATCAGCTTTGTTGGCTGTGAATTCAATTTCGATGCCACCACTTTCAGTGGCAACACGATTGGCGGCCATCGAAGCCTCGATACAGAGCTCGGTGGCGATGCCTAAGACCAAACCGAGGGAAAGCGCTGTTGTTGCCATCGTAGTCGTGAGGGCGGCAAAGCGTATGCGCAACAACTCACGGGTAACATAAATCAATGATCCAACAGCCAGCGAAAGAAAAAGCAGTTCGACCGTGGAATTGACCCAGAGTCCGCCGATAAAGGCCCCCAATGCCGTCGGTCCGCCGGCGATCAGGCCGAGGCTCAACAATCTTCCAATTGAAACCGTTTCCCCCACCAGAGGCGCCGCGATGCCAAAACCTTCTGTTGCGTTATGGAGCGCAAATCCAACTACCAGGACCATCCCCATCGATACTGCGCCCGATGAAAAAGATTGCCCGATGGCCAATCCTTCGGCAAAATTGTGCAAGCCAATGCCGATGGCAATCATCGTCGCCAGCTCTAAGGCGGCCGCTCCTTCGCTTCTTTTCTCAATTCTTTTCTCTTCTATGGCCGCCAATCCGACCAGTCCGGCGAGCAGCCCCCCAATCGCGATTGCGCTCTTAAACGCGAGCTCTGCCCATTCAAAACCTTTGGCGGCGTGCTCCAATTCCTCAATGACGTGATAGCCGACTTCCATGATGAGAAAGATCAGCACCCCCGCCGCCGCCAGCGCCAGACAACCTTTGACGCCTTCTGACGCACCCTTCCACCTGGCTATCGGCAGTCCGAGAAAAATCGTGCACCCGGCAATAAGTCCCATTACCAGGTTGGCAGAGTGAGATGCTTCGTTCATGGAGTTTAGCCGGCGTCCCTTCGCTGTTGGCTGCTCGATCGGCAAATGCGGCATTGAAGACAGAGCGATAATATCATCCGGACGCAAAGTGCGTCGTCACTCTTACGCCATGTGTAGCAGCCAATTGCATTTACAACCCATGCCCAATGCTGCATATCAAGGCAAGACCGCATTTTCACAAATATGGACAATGCCGTCTCATTTTCCAGGCAAGAAGGAATTTTCAGTCGATATATTCTCGCAAGCGCCGGCTGCGGTTGGGATGCCTCAGCTTGCGCAGCGCTTTAGCTTCGATTTGCCTGATGCGCTCGCGCGTGACGCCGAAGAGCTGCCCCACTTCTTCCAGAGTCCTTTGCCGACCATCGTCGAGCCCGAACCGCAAGCGCAAAACATCGCGCTCTCTGGGGGAAAGTCCAGCCATAACTTCAATAATGTCTTCGCGCAAAAGCTCTTGCGTGACTGACGACGCCGGCGTTTCCGCTTCGCGATCCTCAATGAAATCGCCCAGCCGGCTGTCTTCTTCCTTGCCGATTGGCGTTTCCAGCGAAATTGGCTCTTGTGCCACTTTGACTATATCTCTCAGCTTGCTGACGCTTATCTCCATCGCTTCTGCGATTTCTTCTTCTGTCGGCTTGCGTCCCTTGTCCTGTGCCAGTTTGCGTGTGACCTTCTTCAATTTGTTGATCGTTTCCACCATATGCACAGGAATGCGTATCGTCCGCGCCTGATCAGCAATTGCCCTGGTAATTGCCTGCCTGATCCACCATGTCGCGTAAGTGCTGAATTTGTATCCCCTTTCATAGTCGAACTTTTCGGCCGCTCTTATCAAGCCGAGGTTGCCTTCCTGAATCAGATCGAGAAACAGCATGCCGCGCCCGACATATTTCTTGGCTATCGAGACAACAAGCCGCAGGTTGGCTTGCACCAGCTTGCGTTTGGCGATAGCCCCTTCGGCGCCGCCCTGCTCGATTTTGCGCGCGAGCTCGATTTCCTGGTCGGCGGTAAGAAGAGGAATTCTGCCGATTTCCCGCAGGTACATGCGCACCGGGTCATCCGAGGCCAGTCCCCGAGAGACCTCTTCTTCGAAGTGCTCGGGATCTTCGTCAATCTGCTCTTCTTCAATATCGACGGGTATGCTGTCGTCCCCGCCGCCGCTAAACGGCAGCTCGTCGTCATCGCCGTCGCTTGTGACAAGCAGCTCTTCAAGCCCCGTGCGCTCGCGTTCTTTGCCAGCTTCCTCGAGCTTTCCGAGCTTTTTCATAAATGTCTCTTCCCTGTCCTTACCTTTGCTCAAGGTCTAGTCTCCAGTTCCGGCTTCATCGCCTGCGATGCGTTTGCCTCAAAGCCGCTTAACTCCACAATCTTGCGCTTCAATTCGTCGAGGTCTTCGAGGCTTTCAGCGGAAGGCAAATCCCGCTCCTCTAACCTTCGCAACGCTAATATTCTACCCTGTAGATCAATTAACTCGCGCTCGTCGAGGGGGGAATTCAAGAGAGCGCGCAACTGGCGGTTGGCCAGTTCCAGCCTCTCTTTGATAAGCCGGGCGCGGGAATCCTTAATTACAACCTCGCAGGGCTTGTTCTGCTTCCGAATCTCCTCCACCTTGAGGATTATTTCGATGAAAGTGCTCGAGGCCTCTTTATCCGGTGCCAGCCTGTCCATCAGTTTATGCTCGAGGTCCGCGACTGTCTGAAAATTTGTGCCTATGCCCTCCAGCGCCTCCTTAATCCTTTTGTGCGCAGGGACCAGAAAATCCTCGTCCATCACCACAGGTCGCGCCTGCTCGTGATCTTCGCGACTGGTGAGCATGAGGGCAAGCAGATTGCGTTCTGCCTGAACGACACCGGCAAGCCCGCCCGAGCCGGGAATGTTAATGGGCGCTCGAGACATAATCGTGCGCGCGACATCCTGGCCGCCAGGGCGATTGTGCCCGAAGCCGCCCGCATGCGCCCGCTTCTCCCGCCTGTACTGTCCGACCGAAGAAAGCAATTCGTCCTCGCGGCTGCCAATCTCCATCGCCCAACTGCGAATGTATTCTCCCCGTACGGTGGGATTCTTGATTTGGGCAAGAATCGGCACAATACGGCGGGCAGCTTCGATCCGCCCTGTGTGTGTCGATAAATTAGCGTTGGTGAGAGCGTCGCGCAACTGATAATCAATGAGGGGCGGAGCAGTCTCAACCGCCCGCGCGAAAAGCGCAACACCGCCTTCGCCCCGCAAGCATTCATCCGGATCTTTGCCGCCAGGAACGCGTATGACGCTCAACTCGATGCCGATGCCTTCCGCTATTTGGTTCAATGTCTCCACGCCGCGCTCAACGGCGCGCGCGCCGGCCTGATCGCTGTCGAATGACAGGTAGACCTGCTTCGACTCGGTGTAGCGCACGAGCATTTTAGCCTGCTGCTCCGTGAGTGCCGTTCCGAGCGTGGCGACGGTATTTTTGAAGCCATATTGATGAGCCGTGATGGCGTCGAAGTAGCCTTCCACAACAATCACCGAATCTCTCTCTTTGATTGCCTCTTTTGCCAGGTTGAACGCAAACAAATGCTGGCCTTTGGTATAGATGGGCGTTTCAGGTGAGTTCAGATATTTGACCTGATCGTCGCCCAATGTCCTGCCACCAAATGCGATGACTCTTCCCTGATCGTCCGCGATGGGGATCATCAAGCGATTGCGAAAGAGATCGAAATAAGTCGTGGAGTCCATCCGCCGCCTGACAAGACCGGCTTCCTCCAGGGTTTGCGGCGCCACTTTTGAGGTCTGTGTCAGATATCTGAGCAAACCATCCCAGGCATTAGGCGCATATCCCAGCCGAAAGCTCCTCTGAATTTCTTCAGTCACGCCGCGCTTTTCTAAGTATTGCCTTGCTGCAAGCCCTTCGCGCGGGTCTT
>DATNRC010000452.1:0-5838 GCA_036703705.1 Candidatus Obscuribacterales bacterium | reverse complement strand
CGCGCTTCCTCTTCGGCAAGTTGAAGCTGCCAATATAAAACACCGACAAACAAAATTTCCAGGGACAGCAAGGCAAGGACCAGGACGAGCCCCTTTTGCCGTATGGAAAGAGCCCCGCTTATGCTAATCCTGCCCGTACTTTATCTTCCTTTGTCGACTTGGCAGGCGCTCCCGTTTGTTTGCCATAAACGGGCGTGAGCCAGCGCCTGTATTTCTCGACTTCACCGTGGCAAATAGAGAGGTAAAGGTCTCGTATCCTGGCTGTCATAGTGCCGACTTCGCCTGTTCCCACCTTCCTGCGATCCACTTCGATGATCGGTGCTATTTGGGCGCCCGTGCCGCAGAAGAACAGCTCGTCAGCAGTATAGAGCTCGCTGCGGTCGATCTGGCGAGAGACAGTCTTCCAGCCGAACTCCGCCTCTGCAAATTCCATGATGCTGCTGCGCGTGATGCCCTCGAGAATGTTTTCCGTTGAAGGGGTCGTGACGAGCTGCCCGCGCTTGACCATGAAAATGTTCATGGCACTGCCTTCGGATACATGTCCGTTTTCCGAAAGCACGATGCACTCATCAAAACCTGACATCACAGCATCAGTTTTCGCCAGCGACGTATTGGCATAGGCGCCGACGATCTTCGCGCGCGCAGGAATGGCGTTGTCTTCAACGCGCCGCCAGCTCGACACCTGCACCTTCAATCCGCCTGCGCCATGGAAGTAATCACCGAAGGAAACAGTGAAAATGCAAATGTCGCTCGGATTATTCTCCAAGCTCGGTCCGACACGCTGTCCGGTCTTGTAAGCGCACGGTCTTACGTAAGTGTCTGTTTTTGGCGCATTTCTTCTCACAAGCTCGGTAGCAATTTTGACGAGCTCGTCGACCGACTGCTTCACATCGAGATGCATTATCTTCATGCTGTCGAACATGCGCTCGAAATGTTCTCTTACCCGAAAAAGATACATCTCCTGATGCTTTTCGTTCCAATACCCGCGGATGCCTTCGAAAACAGCCGTGCCGTACATGAAGGAGTGATTCATGATGCTGATTTTGGCGTCTTCGAGCGGTACAAAATTGCCCTGGAAGAAAGCATAGGGATGCATGTTAGTCACTTTCGTTTCCTCTCTGTGGTTCTTACCGATTCCTGCAAAACCTTATTCGGTCGACGACAGTTTTTCGTGTACTGGCGTCCGGGTTGAGTTGGAGGTATTTCTCGAAGGTGTCGGCGGCGGCTGACCACTGCTCGTCACTCTCTAGCATACACCCCAGCTCGTAATAGGCTTCCGCATAGGCGGGCTCCACCTCCGTCGCGGCGCGAAATTCCGCTTTCGCCTCATCAAGTTTTCCCAGACGCTTGTACGCTTTGCCCAGGGCAGTGTGCAAGGCGCCGGCGTCCGGATACTTTTTGACCAGTTTGGAGAGGGCAATCTGGGCGACCTCATGATTGCCCTTCTCCATCTCTTTCACGGCCTTGTCGAGAGCCGGCTGCCACTTCTGCCCGTCCGCTCCCATTGCCGACTGCACGCCTGTCAAAGCAAACGTCAATATGAGTAGAGTGATTGCTTTCTTGTTGTTCAAAGGACTTCCCATTGGCTACTTTGCCGCCGTCGACGGCTTCTTGACTGCCGCGCCTGCGCCGGACTTGGCACCGCCGGCGCCACCAGCGGCTTCAGTTTGATTGAGAAGCTTGCCGGTCGTTGTCAGCGTCGTTTTCGGCGGTTGCGGCGCAGAGCCTGCTGCGTCCGGCAACGGCGTCACGACGATGGCAGACACTTCCATTGTCGTCTTTTTGACGGCGTCGTTGACGGCCACACCGCCGCCCTTTATGACATCGCCGGTGGAGTTGTCATTCTCGACTTGCTTCACTTTGATGATCGCAATCGTATTGCAGATTTCTTTCAACACTTTGCCGGTGGCCGGATCTTTCACTGTCTTGAACGGTCTTTCAACCTGCAAAAGATCGCCTACCTGCACGCCGTTCTGTTTGCCTACGTTGACGATCACCTCGGTGCCCGTTACGTCTGCAATTCTGCCTTCAACATTTTGCAGAGCGAGCGACTGGTTGTCGGGAATCTTGTTTGCCATGGCAATCAGTTTGGATCCAAGATCTTCAACGGCCTGTTGCGTCGCCTCACCGGCAAGCGAGGTGGTGAAGTCCGAGGAGTCGATGTCATAGGAGCCGAAACTGGAGGCCTCTTTCTTCGATTCGCCGTAACCATGGATGGCGGCGAGAATTTGGCCGGTGTTGGTGTCGGTTACTGTGGCATCAATAGCTGTTCGGGCGCGCTGCTTGCGGCTGCTTACCCGCATGCCGCCGAACAATCCGCCCAGGCCGCCCACATAAGGAATCGATGCATAAGGGATGGAAACCGACGGAATGGAGGCGGAGCTTCTCTTGTCCTCAAATCCGAAGGCTGTGATCGTGCCGTGAACAACCGCATCCACACCGAGCAGCTTGCCGATTTTGCAGGCAGTGCTCGCATCCACGCGGTCGCTTACAGAAAAGTTTTGCTCCTTAAGTATGGAGTCGAGGTGCTGCCTGTCAATAACGGAGTAGGTTCCGTCGTTGACAAGACGCGTGATGAGCAAGGTTGCTATTCCTTTGCCCAGGTCATAAGCACCTACCGAGCCGCTAACCGCCCCGTATTCAAAAGGCATGACGGCGATGCGGCGCTTGGCGTCAGCGCTGGCCGGCATCGGCGCCATCATCGTTAGGACCATAAGAAGGACACTTGCCAGTGCTCCTATCTTTCTTGCCTTCATTCACTTTCTCCTCATGCTTTCAGTTGCGTGCTCAATAAGCTCCGTTGTCTCACTCCATTAGCCCTTGCTTTGTCAATGCCAACGCCGCCAAAGCGATGAGCCGCAAAAGGCAAATTGTGCTGTCTTGTCTCCTGCTCCCTTCACAACGGCCTTGAGCCCCTTTTTATCATTTTCTCCACAGTTTCCGCAGCGTCTTCGACGTTAAGCCTGACAGATGCACGTTATTTTTCGGGGCAACGCCACAGCGAAAGGGCATCAGGCCACCTTCAGCCGACTGTCATCGGCAGCCGTGCAATTCGGCGATCTTAAACCTGAATTGCCTTCCCATCAGGGCAGGGTTTCGGCTAAGGGAAGAGTCTACTTTATAGAGACTGGGAGCGAAAGGCCCCAGCCGGTGCCTTATGCCGTCCAGGTTTTCCCAAACATGCTGCTTTCTTACCATCGCGGACACTGTGCTCAAGCTCCTGAGCCATTGCGGGCTTTTCTTTCGAAAGGTGATTTCTTGCTCACTGAAAAGTCCTGTTAACAAGCGCTGCCAGCTGGATTTGCACTCGTCAGCTGCGCCAGTTTGTGCTGTTTATTTCTCGCTAATTTAGGCGCCTCGCCCGGCCGTATATTTAGCCATCAGATGCTGCGCCAGTTTGTAGCGCTTCGACTTCTTGCTCACTTGCTTCAGGATCTGAACGGCGCTTGCGAAATTCCCCTGTCTGGCCCGCTGTTTTGCCCTGTCGACGAGCTGTATCGCCTGAATCTCCAGCGCATATTCATCCATCAGGTCGCGCACGGAGCGAAATCTCGGGCTGTCAGGACCGACTTCGCGCAATATAGCCATTGCTTCTTCGTACTTGTCATCTTGAGCCAGCGTCTCAGCACGGATAATGCGCTCGCGCGTCTCCATTTCAATGGCCACCGCTTTCTGAATCGGATTGACGGCGCGGTCGCTCATTGCCTGAATGACGTCACGAGCGGCCTGATCGACAAGCCGCTTATTAAGCGGCGTGCCAGGCTGAAATGAGAAATCCTGTGAGTACTTTTGCACGGAAAAAGTGTCAACCACCTGCCCGTCGTTCGTCTTCACGACAACCGTGCCGTTGTATCTGATCTGACCGCTTGCCTGATCGTTTTTGTCAGTTATTGTGCAGACGACGAACCAATCAGGGTTGACGGTACTGAATACAATATCGGACGAACTTTCCAAGGCATGGGCGATGCGATCGCATGCCTCTTGCTCGATGCCCGATGAACCGCCCGGAATAATCGAGATGCGCACGGGCGGGGCTCCAGCCTGGGCAGGAAGAACGATCGCGAAGGCAAGCGCCAATACGACGAAGAGGAAAGATAACCTTATAGAAACGAAGTGGGCGAGTGAAGCTCCTGCCGAAAGAATCTCAACCTTTTCTGTTGGCTTGCCTGCATTCACTTTACGCTCCTCCCGTCGCCGTCACCAATCAAAAGTTTCGCCAGTGATCTGCCTCGTACGCCTTGCTCCGAGACGGTAAGCATTTTGCCGCACGCGGCCCGTTCTTTCATGAGCGCATAAATCTCAGCACTGCTTCAATTGAGTTGCGCCGTCAATCACATCCTAAGGACGGACGATCATTGTACTATTTCCAGCCCGCACAAAGAGTGCAATCGATTTTCATGTCCTATATGACAATGCCTTGATTGGACGGCAGCGGCGCCGCATTGTTTGGAGGAAAAGCGGCAGCCTCGCACGGAGCCGGCGGCGCCACTGTTATCACCATGTGAATTTCCGGCTTGCTTGATACGACTGTTGATTTTGCAGCGCGAATCTTCTTGATGAAATCGACGAAAACAGCATTGGACCAGGCAAATCCGCTCACGGATCCATAGACGCCGCCTTCAGGAACTTTGTCAGTCTCGACAACGTTATATTTCTCCCACATGGCGCCGGTTTTCTCAAAAACATTCAAGCAATGAGCGCACCACTTTTCTCTGATTCTTAGCGCCTCAGCATGGTAGCCGTAATTCTCCAGACCTTCCGTGACGAGCCACTGCAAAGGCGCCCAGCCGTTGGGATAGGCCCACTGCCGGCCCGACATTTCATCCAAGCTCGTGACCAATCCGCCGTCGCGCTCAAATTGCGGAAGCCATTCTGCGACCATACGCGCAGCCTGCGCGGGCGAGGCGAAGCCGGCCCACATGGGGAAGAATCCGGCCAGCGATGGCGTCATATTCATTGCCCGCCGTTCAAGATCGTAATCGTAAAAGAAACCGCTCGCCTTATCCCACATGCGCATATTGATTGCTTCCGCGCGCAATTCCGCACATCTGCGCCATATGGAGCCCTCACCGTGACGGCCGCGAAGCTCGTGGGCCCGGGCAAAATCAATCTCGCGAGCATAAAGAATCGAATTCAAGTCGATAGGAAGATGATGCATCCAGCGATCGCCGCAACGCGTCGAATGATCCCAGCCGCTCTCGCAAGATGCCAGGGAGTCCAGAAAGTTGATATCGAAATAACGCGACAGCCCATTCAGCATCTGCCTGTGATGCGGCTGGCGCTCGCCAAGCCAGACCGTCTCATGCTCTTCTTGAGCAAGAGCCATCATGGCATCGAGAAATTCGTCTCGCTCCTCGCTCCCTCGTCCTGCAAGCACGTCATAAGCCAGCATAATCATTTTGGTGAAGAACGGCGGTTGGCTGCGGGAAAGGAAATAATACCTGCTGGCATTCGGGATGACGCCAAAGCGCCTGAAAAGATGCGCCAGGTTTTCCGTCATGTCCAGGATAAGCTGCTCATGCTCGCTTCCGACCAATCCAAGCGAGGTGAAGAAGCTGTCCCAGTAATACATTTCCTGGAACATCTCGCCGTCGCTCGGCACAACGTACGGCCTGGGCAAACCGATAAGCGTATGCTTGTCCTCAGGATTGTGGCGAATCAACTTGCGCCAATATTGCCCGATGTAATCGATAAGAGCATCAACTCTCGAGTCGGATAGCGCGTTTTTTTGACTTGCGTTCACCGATGGACCGCCGAGGTGTTCGTAGAGAGGATCACAAGCTTCCTGATTGTAAGCGCGATCGACCTTTCAGGGAATACGTATAACCCGTAAATGTC
>DATNRC010000451.1:0-3023 GCA_036703705.1 Candidatus Obscuribacterales bacterium | reverse complement strand
CCCCGCCGATGCTTCGAGCGCGAGCTTTCATGGGCATGGGCTTGTGCGAAGAGGAGCGCCTCTACAGACTTCCGAAAAGTAAAGTAATCAATACGGAGCGATGGGGCAACGCCGTTTGGGCCTACACCATGGCCAATAAAGTCTGTCCTCAACTTGCCGATCCCCTGTACCACAGAGCAGTTTTGCTTAATAAAGCAGGGCTTTACGATCGCGCAGAGGTGGATTTGCTGGCCTGCGACGATACGGAATGGCTTGATGACTCGCTTCTCGACAACGTCGACTACGAGCTGTCAGTTGCCAGGAGGGGCGCAGCCGAGAAGCAATAATTTTGTCTCAGGCTTCACCACTACCGCCTACCTATAATGACAAGCCGGTTTGGAAACCCAGGTTGTCAATAAAATAGCTCCTAAAATGAATCAGGTATACCTGTGGTGCGTCGCCCTCCTTACAGCCGTCATTGCGGTCAACACTGTATTTCGTCTGTGGTCGGAACGCTACCGTCTCGCTAAAGAGGATCTCAACGACGAGGACAGAGCATTTGCCTGGAGAATCGTCGTCTTTCTGATCTTTCCTCTTTTCATCTTTCTGGACTTGCGCGCGACGACGGTTTGCTGCGAGTTCCTCGGCGGCTACATCAAAGATGTCAATTACGGTCTTCTCTGGTATGAGTCGGTGCCTGCCGGCCTGCCGTCGGCAAAATTCATTATTCCTGTGCTTTTCTCGGGAGCATGCGTTGAGAGCGTGCTTGCCATCCTCTTGTTGCCCGCCCTCCTCTTTCGCCCGCATCCGTTTTTGGCCACCGTCATTGGTTACACTTCCGCATTCATTCTCGGGCTCAATCTGATCGGCGATCCTTTGCTTTCCCTCGTCGGCTTGGGCGGCGCCCGCTGGCAGCTGGCATTCAGCATCGGATCGACGGATCAAAGACTGACACTACTGATGGTGCACTTTCTTCTCGCCCTCCTGTATTTGTCGGTAATTCGCAACAGCCGCGTGAGACTCTGGTTTTCCCAGCTGACACGGCCTGACGCCTCCGAAGAACTGAGAAGAGCATTGTCCACATGGCATGCCTCCCCGGGAAGCGCCCGCCTGGCATGCCGCGTCGGTCTTCTGTACGATCGAGCCGGCTTGCGCTGGCAAGCAAGGAAACTCTTGCGCAAGCTTAAAGCTGAATACCGCCATCCTCTTTATGCAAACTTTCTTGAGGCCGTTCTTGCCTATCGCCGCCGCGAATACAAAAAGGCTCGCCGCGCTTTTATCATGACCTCGGATTTTCCCTCCGTCGATGGTGAGCTGAAGGCAACATTGCTGGCCGCGGCCGCTTGCTCGGCATTTGCTGAAGGAGATCTCACCCAGGCTCTCAACTTGGCGGAACGCGCCCTCGAGTTTGATGATACTTGTCTGGTGGCGCGCATGGTGAAGGTCGATGTCTTTCTCCGCCAGGGCAAAAAAGAGCAGGCCGGCGAAGAGATTCTTTTCGCCATGCAAATGGGTCTCACTCTGGACCTGGAAAATCAAATTCCACTCGACACCGAACGCGCGTATGAGTGCCTTCTCAACGTCGAGGAGCGCGTGGGGGAAGAGAAAGTTTTGGAGATTGCAGGCAGACGTTAACAATCTGAAACTACGTAGTTTCCCCACCGCAAGCCGCGAAAACGTAGTTTCTAAAACAAATAACCTCTTTTTCTTTCTTAGAGAACAATTATAATTCTCGCGGAATCATCGTAGCCAGGCAGGCGGGCATCAACCGGCACTTAACAGATGAGACGACACACGTGCTGAGTTTCCTATCAAATCCGTGCAGCATACGCACAAGAATGCTCCTCCTCTGCCTCGGTGTTGCTGCGCCGCTCATGGCTATCGGCTGCTTTTCGCTCTGGAAGGAATACCAGACTCTAAAACAAGAAGCCGGGCGAGCCACCACCTTCCAGGCTGCCATCGCAGTGAGAACGATGACAAACTGGACACGGTCGCAGCTGGACACAATAAAGGCGGTCGCTTCACTGTCTGCACTTAAGGAAAGCGATCCCCAGGCAATCAAGGCCATCCTCGATACCGCCCTTGATGCGGAGCCAAGCTGGAACGAGCTGCTTCTTCTCAGCGCTGAAGGCAAGCCGCTGGTCGGCAGCCAGAGGAATAAGCGAGAAGCTTTCCAAGCTGACAAAGTAAGCCTTGATCGCGTCAGCCAGGCCTTCGTCGATGGGCTGGTAGCCTCCAGACAAGCAAGCATCTCTGATTATTGCCGCTCGCCCATTAGCGGCAAAGCCGCAATTCTGGCTGCTGCGCCCATCGTTCAAGGAGACAAGACAAAAGCGCTCCTTTTGGCCTCTATCGAACCAAAAGCAGTGCTCGACCTCTTTAGCGGGCTGGGCGCGCACACGGGTACGGTCATAGCCGTAATCGACAACAAAAAACGGGTCGTTGCACGCACCCTGCAGAACGATTACTGGCAGGGAAAAGATTTTTCCAAGGCCAAGACAGTACGAGCCGCAGCCAAGTCGGTGCGCGGCAACATAGAGGTCGTGGGCATCGCCGATCCCACACCGCGCGCTTACGCTTACGATCACGTGCCCAAAACTAATTGGTTGCTCGTGGTCGGCGTTCCGACCAGCGATATATACGGGGAGGCTCATGACTGGCTGGCTCTGATGAGCGCCTTTGCCGCCTGTGCGATAGGCGTGTCCGTGGTGCTCGCTTTATGGGCAACCCTGCACTTTACGAAATCGATACACGTCCTCGTTCGCGAGGCGCTTGCTGTCGGTCGCGGCGACTTCACCAAAAGGGTCCATGTGCCGGCCCGGGACGAGCTGGGGCTGCTTGCCAGAGCGTTCAATCAAATGGCCTCCCGCTTGCAGATCAACCACGAAATGAAGACCATGATCGAGGGCATTTCCGAGTCCATCCGCCGCTCTCTGGACCTTGATCAGATTCTCAACACAACTGTTTCCGAGCTCGGCGCCGCGCTCAACGCCAGCCGCTGCTGCCTGGCCCTTGTCGATACGCATTTCACTCAAGATACGTCC
>DATNRC010000450.1:0-3548 GCA_036703705.1 Candidatus Obscuribacterales bacterium | reverse complement strand
ACAACGAGCGGGAAAAGAATGCATTTGGGCTGTTGATGAGTTTGAACATGCTCATCGAAACTCAAGGCGGATTCGACTACTCGCCCAGTCAATGCGAAGAATGGCTCGCGCAGGCCGGCTTCAGGGACATTGAATTCGTTCCCTTGACACGCACGCACACGATGGGAATCGGTATCAAGCGATAAGCATAGTTCTGCGATGAGATACGCGCCGATTGCTCTAGCCATCGTATTTGTATGGCGACCGGCCTTTGCCCTCGAGGCATCGCCCAATTCGACGCCGAAAATTGCCAATAAAGTGCTCTGGGCGTGGAGACGTCCGGAGAATTTGACCTCTATCGACAAGCGTGAATTTGCCGTCGCCTATCTTGCCTGCCACGCCTTTGTCGTCGGCGCAAAAGTGAATGTGCAATGGCGCGATCAACCGCTGCGTATTCCCGCCGGCACAGTTGTCATTCCGACAGTGCGCATTGATGTTCTTCGCAACAAAAAGCCCGTTCTTGCCGAGGATCAGCTGAACACCTTGGCGCATGTAATCTCAAGAGCCGCTAAAGTGCCGCAGGCGGGAATGGTGCAGATTGATTTTGATGCGTTGCAATCAGAACGCCCGTTTTACCGCCAGCTCATAAAGCGTATCCGCAATGATCTGCCGCCCGATATGCCCATCTCAATAACGGCGCTGGCATCGTGGTGCCTTTTTGACAACTGGATGAAGGACTTGCCGGTAGAAGAGACGGTGCCCATGATGTTCAGCCTGGGGAAAGACCGCGAAAAGATCTTGCGCTATTTTCGCGCCGGTAAGGATTTCCTTGACGAACGCAGCCGGCGAACCCTTGGTCTTTCGCTTGACGACACAGAAATCAACGATGTAATGATCCCGCTTGCGCGGGCGCGTAAAATGCCTGTGCGTATCTACATCTTTACGAGAACCGCCTGGACAGGGAAGAAAATTCAACAACTTCGCTCATTGCCGCATTATTTATGAAGAAACCAACCCTCATTGCTATTGCGCTCACCTTTGTGTTCAACGTTCCAATCAGCCCGGCAAATGCCTGCGCCTTTGCCAATGAGCCGTATTTCACGTATACAATACATCCGGACTTCCCGCTGAATAAATACGCATCCGGCAAGCTGGGCATCCTCCACAACACTTATGCCCGTTCGTATCTGCTTGTTGCGTACAGATATCTTGCCGGCAAACCACTCACTAAGGACGAGCAGGAGCAGCTCGACGAACTGTGGAGCGAGCGCTTCGAAGCCGCTTATGCATCGTGCGAGGCGGACACTTCCGCATGGTTGAAATTGCGCGCCACCGTGCCTGGTGTTGCCAAATTGGATCGCATAGATACCGAGCGTCCCATAAGCTCTGAGAATGAGTATCAGACATATTGCAATGCGCAGACCAGCGCCTTCACAACGGCGGCGAATACTCTAAAGCGGTTGATTGACAAATATGGTGCGGGGTCGGCTCAGGTAAAGGAATGGGTGGCAGCTCAAGACCAGGTATTTTCCAATTGCGGCACAGCGCAGTATTCCAACAAAATTCCCACCGTTAAGATCCCGGCCGAGCTTGCCGACACTTATGATGCCACCATGAAAATGGAGCGCGCTTACCAGATTGCAGCCGCCAACTTTTATGCTCAAAAATTCGAAGAGGCTCGCCAGGACTTCGAAGCAATTGCCCGGGATAAGGAATCGCCCTGGAGAGAATTATCCGCCTATCTGGCAATTAGAGCGATGATAAGACAGGCAATGCTGGCCAAGGAGATCAACCAGGCATTGCTGGTGCAAGCAGGCGTAAAAGTCAAAGAACTTTTGGCCAGCCCGTCATATGCAGCGCTTAAGGAAGACTTGAAGGAGCTCGGCAGCTACGTCGCATCTCGCGTCGCTCCGGAAGAGCATTTGAACGAACTGCTCAAAGAAAGCTTCAGCAAAAGCAGCGTCGCTGAGATTACTAAAACTATCGACAATTTTATCGATCCAGACAACTCGGCCACCGAAGTGAAATATGCCGCCGTCCCTGCATCTCTGAAGAAAAACGAGATCATCGACTGGATGCTTTCATTCCAGTCGACCGACGACGAAGGCACAAATCATGCCATCGCCAAATGGAAACAGACCAGATCTCTGCCATGGCTGGTGGCAGCCATAACAGGCGCCGCAGCTGACGACCCCAATGCTAAAGCGTTGATGGCTGCTGCTCGCCAGGAAAAGTCCAGTGCTGCAAAATGGACGCTGTTTTATCATATAAATCGGCTCGAGTCCGACATGGATAAAGTCGATGCCGTGCGTGCGAGCCTTGATAAAGTGCTGGCAGCACCACCCTCTGACCTGCCGCCGGGCTCTCTCAACGAGCTCAAACTGCTCCGCCTGCCATTGTCACGAAACCTGGATGAATTCGTCAGTTTTGGCATCCAGAGACCGCTTGCCATTTGCAGCGACGGCGGCACGCCCCAGTTGCCAGACGACAAAGAGGAAATGGAAGGCAAGATCAAAACGACGCTTGTTTTCACGCCGGAAGCAGCAAATGTCATCAACAATAAACTGCCACTGTCTGTGATGCGCCAGTTGGCGACAAAGGCGAAGCTGCCGGCCGATTTGCGCAACAACCTGGCCTGGTCGGCCTGGGTGCGCGCTGTTTTAATCGGCGACGATGGTGAAGCGCAGGCATTGGCAAGAATCGCTCAGCCGCTCAACAAGGCTAAGTCAAAGTACTTCGCTGATTATCTGGCGGCGGCCGCACCGGAAATGAAAAAGATCGCCGCCACAAGGCTGATGCTGCATTTCTCCTCGGCTAATCCGAATGTTACCGCAGGACAATTGCTCGAAGATGATTACGGCGATGCCAGCGGCTGGTGGTGGTCCAAATCCCCGATTTCTGTAGCGAGCGATTACAATGCAAACTCCGAGGACGCGTCGGAGGACATGAAGCCTGATATTTTCGATCCTTCGTTCATTACCGAGGTTCAGAAAAAGCAGGCGCTCCAACAGCTGAACAAGCTGAAAGCCGTTGAGACCGCACCAACTTATTTCGCAAAAACAATTCTGGCATTTGCCAGGGCACATCCTTCAGACCCGCGTGTTCCCGAAATGCTGCATTACGGCGTCAAGTGCACGCGCTATGGCGCTGTAGATGACACGACGCAGGGCCTTTCCAAGCAAATGTACAGCTTGCTCCACTCGAAGTACAAAGGCAATCCCTGGACAAAGAAAACGCCTTATTGGTTCTAACCATTGTGATCAATCGAGTTGCCAAACCACAGCACTCGCGTGTAAGCGGCATCAGCGAGCGACGCCTAACCTAAGTTACATCCTGACAGGTCCGAACAAGTTAAATTTCGGTCGGGAATCGGATTTGTAGTGCTGCAAAACCGCAAATTTTCGTATGGAGCAGCTTTGATTCGTCGAGGTAGTGACTCAAATTTGCTGCCAAGATCTTGTATAGCTCCACCACATGTGGTATCAAGAATGGCATGTTTATCAAACGAGCATCGCGAACAATCAACGGCAAGAAGTACTTCCACTACTTGCTTGTAGAGTCCTTCCGAA
>DATNRC010000449.1:0-10045 GCA_036703705.1 Candidatus Obscuribacterales bacterium | reverse complement strand
AGTTCTCTTTGCCATGGTACAACCTGGCGAGCCGCAAGACGACATTGGCAACATTGTTGTTCTTTTCGCCAAATTCACGCTCATAAACGCTCAGTGCGGCAACGTAATGAGGCTCCGCTTGATTGAACTGCGCCTCCTCATAATCAATTTGCCGGTGAAAATTTCAGACTCCAGCACCGTCCCTGAGGTGCAAAAGCGTTCGCGATGCGCGCTCGGCTACATACGGATTTTCATCGCCAGCGAGCTGCTCCAGCGCCGATTCTGGCACACGAAGGCATTCCGCTACTGAGTAACGCACATCCGGACTGTCATCGGCGGCGAGTCGCTCCAGCAGTGCCGCCGGAGTCGCCGGATTGTGCGTGACTGCCTCCCTGACCTCCCAGCATTGGTCTTCTGCCAGACACTGCAATAAATCGGGTGACAATTGCGGATTTTCGGCCAAATGACAGCGAACTCGCTGCTCGCGGAAGAGCGCCAGCCTTTCCAGCACGCGTGACGGCGTGTTGATGTTTCCTGCAAAAACGTAATACAGATCCATTCCTCTTCCTCCTCTCCGCCGATGCGTTTACAGTCATTGCTCCACCGATGATCTTTCGCTCAATGCCACAAATCTTTGACGACAGTCAAAAGCGCGCCCAATGTACGACCTTCAATCGGTTTGCGCAGGTAATAGTTCATCCCCTTCTTTTGCGCTTCTTCAACATCATGAACATTGTCGGAAGCCGTCAACAGCACAATTGGAAAATCTTGTGAGCATCTCACCTGGCGCAACTCATCCAGCACCTGATGTCCGTCCATTCTCGGAATGTTCAAATCAAGCAGAACGATGTCCGGAGTCCTTGCCGCCGTATATGGTGCTTTGCGCGTCAGGAACCTCACGGCTGCCTCACCGTCCATCACAATATGCAAATTAGCAGCAATGCCTGCATCTTGGAGAGCCTCCTGGGCGATCCGGATATCAGCGAGACTGTCTTCCACTAGCAGTACTTCCATTGGTCTGGCCATGACCGTCACCTCCTAAGCTTGAAACTGTGCCACCATGGGAAATGTCATGTGAAATGTGGACCCGCCTCCCTCCAGAGAGTCAACAGTGATTCTTCCTCCATGCTTTTCGACGATGCTTTTGCATATCGCGAGCCCGATGCCGTTGCCGGGATATGCTCCACCGCCGTGCAGCCGTTTGAACATAGTGAAAATCTCATCGGCATATCGCCCGTCAAAACCAATGCCATTGTCCGCAACAGAAATCCTCCACTCCTTCGTTTCGCTAAGGTCGAGATTACCTCCGCCGTTTCTGGTGTTAGCAAGGTACGGCCGGCAAACCACTTTTATTCTCAAGGGTTCCTCCCCTCTGAATTTGATTGCGTTGCTCAACAGATTTTGGAAAAGCTGAACCAATTGCGGGCCATCACCTTTGATAACGGGCAATTTGTCCCACACTATTTGAGCATCAGCGTCTTGAATTGCTGCGTGCAGATTTTGCATCGCCTCCTCCAGCACATGATTGAGATCCACCTCGGTGAATTGTTGATCGCTCCGCTGTACGCGCGCATGAGTGAGAATGCCATCTATGAGACGCTCCATGCGCCGCACGCAGCCGACGATGTGGTGGATGAACTCATTACCTCTCTCATCGAGTGCTCCGCCGTATCTTCGCAGCAAAAGATCCGCAAATCCCTTCATCGATCGCAATGGTTCACGTAAATCGTGCGATGCGATGCGCGCGAAGTGTGTCAGAGCAGTGTTTGAGCGGGCCAGCTCCTCTATCGCTCCCCTTAGATACTCCTCCGCCTTCATGCGTTGAGCCACCTCGACTTTAAGCGCCTCGTTCGCTAAAGCAAGGTCATTCGTCCTCTCACGCACCTTTCTCTCCAGCTCCTCAGCTTGCTGTTGAATTCGGAGTGTAAGATGACTCATGGTTATAGCCACAACAAGCATGACCACGAAAGTAAACAGGGATGTATGGTCGCATTTCACCAGAGCGAAATGCGGTGCCACCACAAAATAGTGATAGCTGACCGCGCTCAATAGACATGTGATGATTGACGGAAGGCGCCCGTATTTGCTTGCGATGAGCACAACTCCCAGCAGATAGATCATGGCGCAATTCTCTTCATCCAACCAATGAGACATTGCTATCCCGATCGCACTGCTGACTGCTACCACCAACACGCACACGGCGTACGGTACCCACCGTCTTCTTTGAGTTGCACGCCGCAAGCCGCCGAGATTCCTTTTTAGTGTGTTCAATACGCTGTCGGCATTCGCATTGAACCCAGGCGCATTGCCTGACGACCCTGTTGCCCCGGCATTAGCCATAAGCTCTTTCCGGGCGTAGGGGCTCAGAGTCGCATCCGTCATCATCATCACTGTCCACTGCCTCACAACCGACACTTCCTACATTAGGGTCGTTTCGTGAGGAGCTCGTGAGGACCCAACCCACATGCTGCGGAATGGGAACGCCAATTCGTGCGCCCGGACCGCGACCAGTGGGGCTATCCACGATAGTTATCTTTGAAAGCGCGTTACCGGGCTGAGGTGTGCGGCTGCATCTCACCGATGGAACGCAGAGCACGGGTGAGTTTCGTGACCGAGCTAACGGTTGAGAACTGGTTGCCTAGCTGACTGCATTCAAGAGGGCATTGAGCGCGGCGAGTTTCGCTCAGACATATCGCCTGCCCTCGCAGCACAAGTATTGCTTGCCAGCATGAACGGCACCGTCGTTTTGACGAAGGTCCACAAAAACCCACAAGTCATGAAAGACAACATACGCGCTTGCATGTCTATGCTCGCTTCTCAATGACCATCCTTCGCGATGCACCACTTTCCTGGAAAGCTGGAGAAGCATGCGATTGGCTGCTTGACAGGCAGCCGGGAATTAACGGATTGGATGGCCGGATGTTAGCGGTTTGGCCGGCCGATTTCGAGCGGAATTTCCAGCCTGGTCTTTTCGCCCATGTGCTGATACACCAAATGCCAGAAATTCCCGCCTCGGCTTTCAAAGAGATTTTCAATTTTCAGGACAACAATACTGTCAAGCTCATTGAATTGCCGGGCTTGTTTCCTCTTTTGCGCGTTCTCTCTCATTGCAAATTTCTCCCACAGAGGTCCGAACGCAATCAAATATGGCCCTCAATCGTGTGGGACTTGTGAGGGCCGCAAATAGCCCACCACTAGTGGCTTTTCGCTCTCCGATCCTTTTCGACGTTTTGAACTTATAGGTTCATTTTCAATAGGCTTTCTTCAAGGAGGGCAATCAACAATCGGCCGATGCGCGGTGCCACACTGCGGGATTGATCCCTTGATTTGTTTTGTGACGACTGGTCTTTTCGCGCTGCCGGCACCGGGCTCAGCAGACTTTGTGCTCGCATTTTAAACCTATAAGTTCAAACCCCGAAAACCCCATTTTTTCTCAAATAGCCCACTGCTAGTGGTTTTTCGCGATCCAATCCTTTTCGACGTTTTGAACTTATAAGTTCATTTCCAATAGGCTTTCTTCATGAGCTGCGAGTCTCCAAATTAAACCTTGCTCCGGGGCCTTGAATTAGGACAGAGCAGCAAATGACTTTCCGATCTGCGCTTTGTAGGTGCGTTCACAGGGAGCGTTGTCTGGGCATCGACGCTCTCTGGTGCCACCGAGAATTCTCATCACAAGAAACTCGTGAGAGCGTGACAAACATCCAGTGCCGAAGGAGCGAGCGTGTTTGCAATCAAAAGGTGTTGCCGGCAATCTCTGCAGCTACGCTCTGCCTGCGCGAATTCTAAGCCGCAGGCAATACGATACTAAAAGTGGTGCCCTTCCCGATTTCGCTGTCGACTTTTATCGTCCCTTGATGAACTTCAACTATTGCTTTGACAATTGCCAGACCAAGACCGGAGCCACCTTTGGCACGCGAACGGGAACTGTCGACACGGTAGAAGCGGTCAAAAATGTGCGGCAGGTTTTCCGCTGCTATGCCGATGCCGCTGTCCGCGACATCTATGCGCACCTTGTTGCCGGCATTGGCAACTGAAATTTCCGCTTTGTCACCAGAATCGCTGTAGCGCAAGGCGTTCTCGACCAGATTGGACAAAAGGCGGTGCAGGGCATCTCTGTCTCCGGAAACGTTTGCCGAAACAACTGAGCCAAGCTTGAGTTCTTTTCCTTGCTCCTTGAACAGGGGCTCGAACTCCTGGACGACGCGCGATGCGATTTCTTTGACATCGCAAGGAGCAAATTCGAACGTTTGTTGCTTTACTTCCATTTTTGCCAGGAGCAGCATGTCTTGCACGAGCCGCCCCATTCTTTCCGTTGCCCGCGATATGACGGCAATCTGATCGATAAGCTCCGGCCTGTCTTTTACATCCTCGGCAAGATTCTCGGCAGTCGCTTGAATTGTGCTTACCGGCGTCTTTAGTTCGTGTCCGGCGTCAGCAACAAACATGCGCAAAACAGCAAACGCTTTCTCGACCGGCCTTACAGCAACACCGGAAAAGAGATAGCCGGCGAATGCCAAGCCGGTCAATAAAAGGGGTCCGAGCAGCAATTGGCTGCCGAAGAACCGGCGAATTGAAATGTCGCGATGCACCGTCGGCACTTGCACTTGCAGAAAACCAATCGTCTGCCCCTGGTTCTTCAAAGCAATCGAGCGCGATCTGACATTCACCTCGCCTCGCTTGAACTCCACTGTTCCTTTATACAACTTATTGATTGAGTCATTTCCATGTTGTTCATCCAACACACCATCTGCCCTGAACAGCTGAGCAGTTGTGCTGCCGCTCAGGAGCAAACCATGAATTTTAGGAGCCAGTTCCTGTATGCGCAAATCGGCGTGCTCCAAATAGACCAGAGGCGCCATTTCAGTGGCGAGCGCCGAGAGCTCATCATCCAGCTCCCGGGTCAAGCCGACGTAAAAGATTATCCCGCCTACGGAGGCGAGGAGGAGATAGACGATTCCTGCAAGACAAACAAACCAGAGGGTAAGCTTCAGGCGCAAGCTTCTGAACATCAGTTCGAGTCCATTTTGTAGCCCACGCCGTGAACTGTCGAGATTATTGATGAGTCGTCGAGTTTTTTGCGCAACCCTTTTATATAGGTTCGAATCGCATCATTGGACACCAGAGTGTCCGATTCCCAAACCCGCGTGATAAGCGCCTCCGCGCTGAACACCTGGTTGGGATTGCGCATGAAGAATTCGAGCAGATTAAACTCTTTCGGCTCCAGATGCACATCTTTGCCGTCCCGGGTCACTTTGCGCGCGATTGGATCAAGCTCGATGTTTCCGTGCGTCAAAACATTGGTCTTTGCCTGCGATCCGCGCCTGATAAGCGCCCGAACCCGCGCCGCCAGTTCCTTCAAATGAAAGGGCTTCGCGAGATAATCATCCGCTCCTGAATCGAGTCCTTCCTCCTTCTCATCCACGCTGCTCTTGGCCGTCAGCATTATCACAGGCGTTTTGCCGCCGCGTGAGCGAAATTGCTTGCAGACCTCGATCCCTGACATGCCAGGCAACATCCAATCAAGAATGACAACGTCGTATTGATAAACGCGCAGCAATTCCATGGCCGACTGCCCATTGTCGGCAATCTCGACCGTGTAATGCTCTCGCGTGAGCCACTGCCGAATTTGACCCGCCAGATCGGCTTCGTCTTCGACTATTAGAACCTTGCTCATCTGTGTCTCACACGCGGATTCGTGCCATCCAGCTTACAACTTTGGTTTGCTCGCCTCGATTTCAAGAACGATCGGAATTTCTTCCCCCAGTGCCACCCCGCCGCCATCAAGGATTTTATTGTAAGTGATGCCGAAATCTTTGCGATTTATTTTGCCTGTCGCTGTAGCGCCAATCCGTTCATTTCCCTTCATATCTTTTATTTCGGGGCTCGTCTCCACATCAAGCGTCACCAATTTGCTTACGCCATGAAGCGTCAAATCGCCCTCAAGCTGGAACTTTCGAGGTCCTTTAGCGATGGCCTTTTTGGACTCGAAGGTCATAGTTGGGAATTTCGAAACATCGAAGAACTCAGGCGAGCGGAGGTGCTCATCGCGTGCAGGCTCCTTGGTGTTTATGGTAGAAACATCGATAGTAGCCCTCACGTGCGTTTTGTTGAGGTCTTTCTCGTCGTAATTGATTTCCCCTTTGATGTTGCTAAAGCCGCCCCTGACATTGGAAACCATCATATGTCTAATGCTGAACTCGGCGCTCGAATGTGCTGGATCGATCGTCCAGTCTTTGGCTAGCCCAGCGTTGACGCTACTCAACAACAACGCGACGGCGGCAGCAAATTTGACGCAATGAGCAAGCAAAAATTTCCGCGCGGAAGCCACAGCCAGGGGATATTCGCTGCCAGCCGAGGCAGAGATGAAACCGAAACCGGAGCAGTCAACTTTCATCGAGCGCACATCAACCATGTATCTCTCCCCTTTTGAAGTTTGTGCAGACATATTGCAGATGTCATTGTGACTATGCCAATATTAGATGTGAGCAGTATTTATTCGCAAGCAGAAACACAATTGTGCCGTAGTATCCGGCTAGATACCAGGAGAACCAATGTACCCTAAACTTGAATGTCCAGTTATGGCAACCATTGCCATGATTTCCGACAAATGGAAAGTCCTTATTATATGCAAGTTGCGAAAAGGCACGCTCAGATTCAATGAATTGCGGCGAGAACTCAAGAGCGTCACGCAACGGGTCCTGACTCATCAATTGCGTGAATTGGAAGCGGACGGCCTTGTAAAGAGAGTAATTTACGCCGAAGTTCCTCCCAGAGTCGAGTATTCGCTCACTGATCTGGGTCAGACTTTGATTCCTGTGCTCGACCATTTGGAAAAGTGGGCTGAAGAGCATTCTGACGAGCTTCTGGCAGGAAGGGGCAGTGCGACTCATAGCAGCGATTCCAACGGCGCGGAGTTGGACGAGGAAGAAATTGAAGACGGCGCTGCCGTCTAATTGAGCCGGCAAACCATCTTTCAATTCGAACGCCAAGGCAGCGGCGCGACGAGCACCACAAAAAGCGCTCCCGCCAAAGGATAGTAGACGGTGAGGAAACCTCAGCTCCTTGCTGAAACTGCCAGCCCTTTGCTGAAAACTGTCAGCTCTTTGCTGAAACTGTCAGCTCTTTGTCTTTTCGCCTGGGAAGCTCGTAGCTCATGATATCCATCAGGAGCTCGAGTCGAGTGCCGCCGGCAAGCATGGGAATCAAGCTCGGCAAGCTGTAATAGTCGCCGTTGTACGTAAACGTATCCACTTCGACGTTGCCCGCGCGCAATGCTCGTTCGATTTGATCGGTATGGCGGCCGACATTGACGATGATTACGCTCGGCACCGGATTTTCCTTACCGTATTGCGCAAGAGCAGGTGCCATGAATGGTGCGGTGTTCTCACCCTGGTCGGTGACGATTACGACCTGCTCCACAACTTGCTTTTTGCGGCGCATCATCTCAATTGCCACTCCGCAGGATGTGTTTCCTTCGGCGCGTATGCCTTTGAATGCCCGCTCCCAATCGGAGAGTTCTTTCCCCTTGGCAGTGATGGGAAATGCCATCGAGTCGAAAGCGTAGACGAATAAATCGGCTTCGCAGATTGGCGCGATGATGCTGGCGATTTGTTTTCCCACATCGATCGCAATATCCATGGAGCCGCTTTTGTCCACGAGGAGCGCCGTCGGCCGTGTGATTTTGCCCTTCGCTTTTATTTGCTTGTCACCAACGTCCTCAACCATCTTCGTCATCTCATCATCGAGTGACGCTGCAGCAAGGGCCTGGCGGGTTTTCAGCGCAGACACGCGAGTATCTGACTTGCCCTGGTTCAACTTATGCTCGATAAGTTTGCGCAAATCCGCATCGTCCATGGCACCTCTTTTCTTGAGGCTCGCCAGATTGTTGATCACCTCCTGTGGTGTCATCGCATTGACTATCGCCACAAGCACCGTGGGCGTCATATGCTTCACAACGCTGATGGCGACACGATAAGGAATATTGTTTTCAACAATGAGCCGAGCTTGCTCGGAAGGCTTTTCACACTTGGCGATCTCTTTCAAGACAGCTAAGCGGCTCGAAGGCGGCGGATTATTTTCGAAAAGAATCTTTTGCGCATATTCCCCCGGCTTGATGCGGAATGTGGCGTACAACATTTTCACTGACTTGCGGGCATGAAGCACTGTCGAATCGAACGCTTTGTGATCGGCTTCGCGCTTGCGCAAATACTGCTCGACTGCGGTTTTCAGCGAGCGTGGCGGTGAGGCGACGATGCCTGCGACACGATTTTCGCCGTCTTTGTATCCCTTGATCAGGCGAATGACGCGCTCGACCTGATAAGGCGGCAGTTTTTGCAACATAGCCAGTCCGGCCTCACGCCACTCCTCATCGTATTTGGAAGTGGCCATGAAGGCGATAAAGAGCTGCTTCAAGTCATGCACAGTCCCATGATCGAAATACCAGGCAGCAAGATGACCGAAAAACCGCGGGTCATGGTCGTGCACCCGGCGAAAAAGCGGGATGAACGGCGCCACGTTTCGATGTGGCGTGCGGAGCAAGGCATTCAGGGTCGCCAGACGGAAATCCTGCTCGGACGAAAATCGTCCCGGCATCAAATCTTCAAACATACTGCCCTCCCATCTGGCGCTGCGCTCCGAGGCAAAGATTGGTTGCTGCCTCTTGTGTCGAACGGCGGTTCCGAGCTTTAGGTTCCCCTTTGATCAGGTTTTGGAACCGCAGCCGCGGGTGATTAACATTAATCGTTGGAAGTTAGATCTGTCTTAGGCGTCTTTTCTTGGCATTTATAGGCGTCTTGGATTACCATGGTTGCCTTAATCCGGGCAGGCTGTCCAGCGACAGCAAAAGAACACTTGCCAAACGAAGAGCACGCTTCCATGAACACTACACTCGCACGGACCGAGAAAACGACGTCCGAAGAGTACGTCGCGCCCAAACCCTGGCATGTCTGGCTTGCCACCTGGCTGGGCGGAGTGTTCGACGGTATGGATTCGTCCATCTTCGCTATTGTTCTTTATCCGGCGATGTCTGAGCTTTTGCAAACGACTTCGCATGCGATTGTGGGAGTCTACGCCTCGTACATCATTGCGCTTTTCATGGTGGGCTGGGCTCTCGGGGCGATGATCTTTGGCGTTTTGGCTGATTACATTGGGCGCGCGCGCACCCTGACGCTGACCATTCTTGTTTATGCCCTTTGCACGGGACTCTGCGCCACAGCTCACAGCTGGTGGGAAATGGGACTCTACCGATTTCTTGTGGGAGCCGGCATCGGCGGCGAAATGTGCATAGGCGCAGTGATGTTGTCGGAGTGCTGGCCAGCCAAATCGAGACGCTATGCGGTTACTGCTCTGGCAACCTCGCTGGGTGTGGGCTACATTTTGACCGCCACTCTCAATCTGGCTCTTGGTCACCTCGGTTGGCGCTATCTGTTTGTGGCCGGCATCCTGCCGGCGTTTTTGACCGTTTACATCCGGGCCAAGCTGAAAGAGCCGCATCACTTCGTCAAGTCGCAAGCGGCAAAGGAAGAGGCAAGAGCAAAGGCTGCGCACGAGCGCACGGAGCATGAAGAAGGGCTGCTTAAGCCGACATGGCATGCGCTGGCGCAAGCGGAGAATGTGCGCAAAACTGTGATTGTGGCAGCGCTTACCAGCTGTGCGTTGATTGCCTGGTGGGCGGTGCTGTCATGGATTCCCGCCTGGATCAACCAATTGACGGCCTCGCTTGCTGTGGAGCAACGCAGCAGTGCCATGTATTGCAAAGATTTCGGCATGATTCTCTCCGGAATCGTAGGCGGACTTCTTATCAAGCGTTTCGGCTATTCCAAATGCATGGCGGCGACGTTCGCTCTGGCATTTGCAGCCACCGTCGGCATGTTCATGACTATAAAAGACTTTAGTCCGGCATTGTTTCCGTTTATTCTCTGTGTCGGCTTCTTCGCCCATGTTCCTTTCGTCTTGCTCTGGGCATATATTCCGGAGCTGTATGAAACGCGCATTCGCAGCACCGCATTTGGTGTCACATATAATGTGGGCAGATTTTTGGCAGCGCTTGCCGCGTTGGGAAGCGGCG
>DATNRC010000448.1:0-3087 GCA_036703705.1 Candidatus Obscuribacterales bacterium | reverse complement strand
GAGCGTTATGTGCAGCAGGGAGCGGAACTCAACGAAACGCCTGAATTTGCGCTCTTGATCAGTCGATATGGAGATTGTCTTGCCGCGCAAAAAAACTACAAGAACGCCCGAGAAGCATATGAAGAGGCGATCAAAAGGTGGCAGAAGCTGGGCGATTACGACAATCGCGCCATTGCCCTCGTAAAGCTCGGAGACTTATTGGACAAACAGAAACTCGACGCCTCTCAGCCTTATGAAGAGGCGATAAGACTGCTGAAGGAACATAGCTCTAAGCCCGAGGCGCTGCTTGCCATCGCCGAAAAACATTATGCAGATCATCTGTGGCGCAAAGCAAATCTGCTCGGCGCTGTGGCGCTGAAGCTCGAGTACTCGCGCCTGGTATCGCGGATGAAGACAGCAGCCCTGCAATAGCAGGACGCTGCGGGCATCAAGCAATTTTGCTGCTTAGGCGCGTAACGCTGTGCGTTACATGACAGCGCGCTGACGGTTGGCTGCAATCGTACGTTCTGTGCCCATCTCGGGGAGTTTTTGCCTTTCTTCGCAGTGCAATGCTGTACCGAATGGCAATCTTGCTTCCCGCTTCCTCCGCCAGAGTCACAAAAAACCTCAGAAATGCGCAGGCGCAGAAACGCTTTAGCGTTTTGCCGGCAAGCCGCCTGAGCCGCGTGAAATTGCTCCAAATGGAGGGCTCAATAGATTGTCATCAGTGTCGTCCATCAAAACCGCCATCTCGTCCTGGACTCTAGCATAGCTTTTGGGCACGTTGAAATCATCTTTCTTCACCGTTTTTTCGCGAAAAGCGATAGTGTCAAATGTGACATCAACCTTCCGGCGCGCCTTTCCTGCCCATTCGCGTGTTTCTCTCACTCTCAACGGCATTCCCATGCTGTCTTCGAAATCGTACGAAATGGATCGCCTGAGGGTGTCGAGAAGCGTGGGCCGAATCTTGAAGCCTTTCGTAAACCAGACGTCCTCCGTGTATAACTTGTCGCGAGGAGCAGGACGGTTGTTGGTGCGAAAACGCGAATACTGCGTCGCTTTCAAGCCAGCAATCTTAGCTGTCCCTACTCTTTTCCACTTTGAATAATCGGTGAATTCGTCTTCTCTGTGCTTTACTCGCCCGTGACTTTCCTTCAGGTAGAAGCCAAACTTTTTCTTCCACTCAGCGAGGCTGAAAGTAGTGTAACGGCGCGCTTGATCGTTGACGAGAATAACGTTTGTGCCTGGATAGGGCAAAACGAAACTGTAATGACTGGTGTCGACCCGCCCGCCCATTTCGCCTGCCAGAACACGCATGTGCCCGAGCATTCGATGCTTCATCTCCAGCTCGATGCCGGCATCGGAAAGCGGAGCTGCGCGGGCGTCAGGCATCCGGGCAAAGAAAACTATTCCCTCCACCATGAGAAGGAGCAGCAAAAGCGTCAGGCAAAAGAAACTGCGGCGGCTGATTGATGATCGCATTTACAATTGTGCTCGACCGGCCCGAGTGAGGCGGGCAATCTGTCAGTCCTGCCCGCAATGAGATACTACCCGATTTGTACGACGGGCTAGCCGGAGGCAGCGACAATTAACACAATAAGTTGCTCTTAGATGAGTGCTCCCGGAGCATACGTGGAATATCTTCCTTGAAGCAAGATAAGGGAGCCCCATTCTGTCTGACGAGCTTGTTGCTAATCCGGACCAGGCAAGCACGCTGAAAGTCAGCAAGGCTTGCGCGTCGTGCGGGAAGGTATTCACCGCCGATGTCAACTTCTGCCCGCACGACGGCAGCGCTCTTGCCATTGTCACCAACGGCGAGAAGACGGCAACGGTAAGCATGGCTCCCGGCATTGCTCTGGCTTTGACGCGTATGACGCCGCGCTTCGATGGCGAAATCATCGAAGGTCGCTATCACGTCGAGTCTCAAATCGGGCAGGGGGGCATGAGTGTGGTTCTCCTGGCGCGGGACAACCGCCTGAAGAAACAGGTGGCGATTAAGATGCTCTTGCCTCATCTGACAATCCATGAGCAAAGCATGTTGAGATTTCAACAAGAAGCCGAAGCCGCCAGTCACCTGGACCATCCCCATATCGTCAAAATCCTGGACTTCGGTGCCGATGAGCAGGGGCTGCCCTATATGGTCATGGACTACATACGGGGTCAGTCGCTCGCCGCCGCAATCAAGACTGAAGGCTGGCTGGAGCCCAATCGCGCCTTGAATATCTTCGTGCAAATAGCAAGCGCCTTGTCTCACGCGCACGAAAATGGAGTCATACACCGAGACCTCAAACCGAGCAACGTCATTCTTTCCGAACACGACGGGCAGGTTGATGTCGTCAAATTAGTAGATTTCGGCATCGCGAAACTGCTGCGCCAGGATGGAGAAGATCAAGCCAGGCTTACTCAGACCGGAGAGGTATTCGGCAGCCCGTTTTACATGAGCCCGGAGCAGTGCATGGGCGAGAAGCTGGATGCCCGGTCTGATGTCTATTCGCTGGGCTGTTTGATGTATGAGGCATTGACGGGGCAACCGCCGCATGCGGGCACGAGCACGCTAGAGATTCTGCACAAGCACATCTCAAAGTCGCCGGAGCCTTTCAAAGCGGTGGCGCCCGACAATCAGGTGCCGGAGCAATTGGAGGCCCTTGTATTCAAATGCATGGCGCGCGACAAAAACGATCGCTACTCCGACATGCGAGAGATAAAGAACGAGCTTTCGCGGCTTTACATGGAAAGAACGAACAATCCGTTCTTGCTCTTGAAAGCAAGAGCGCAGATGCTCTGGTTTCAGCGGCGCAAGCTGAGCAAACGCGAGAAGCTGGCTTACGGCTTGCTATGCGCCTCACTTCTTGGTCTTTCCGCACTCAGCATCTACATTTTCTGCCTCTACTCCATGGCTCAGGAGTCACCATGGGCGGAGTCAGAGATTAGATGGATTGATGAAAAAATACCTGTCAAACAAGTCGACCGCAAATACCAGCAACGTTGCGGCGTGTTGGACAAACGTGTCAACTCCGCCGATCAAGCAATTGAAATCGGATTGAACACTCCGATCGGGATCATCCACGAGCTCGAAGACGACGCCCTCGCTGTAATCGAATACGGCGG
>DATNRC010000447.1:0-4710 GCA_036703705.1 Candidatus Obscuribacterales bacterium | reverse complement strand
AACCCGAGGTCGGTGGTCAGCCGCTCTACGGTCGGGAAGAATATGTACGCCGACTGTCCTCCTCATTGGCACATACCAAACAAAGTAGACTGTATTTTCTGTTCGGACCAAGAAAAATCGGCAAGACATCGATATTGAATTTTGTAGCTGCCGAGGTTAGAAATCAAGCTGCCGGACACCTCTGCGTCTATGTCGATTTTGAAAGAAAATGGACTCAAGGATCACCGGTGACGCACATTGTTGAACAGATTCTTCGCGCTGCCAAACGGGCTGCCTTACCATTGGAAGGTTTCGACCTACCCCCGCCTCAGTCGATCGGACAGTTGGAAGACTGGCTTGAATCATTTAAAGCGGCGACAAAAATCAATCACTTCGTCTTAATGCTCGACGAATTTTTCACCCTGATCAAACATCTAAAAGACAATGACGACAGCGGTTTTCTAGGAGATCTACGATATCTTTGGTCTCGCGTCCACCTTGTTTCATTGGTTTTAGCAGACTGGCATAGTGTCGAGGAGATGTCTGATTGTGTTCCTGCGCAGTTCTGGGCAGATATTGATGATATCGACGTTGGATTTTTGGACGAAGCTGCAACGCGCCAGGCAATGAGAGGGCCGGCCTCAAACTCCAAAATTGAATTTACCGACGAGGCTAGCAATGAAATCTATGCTTTGACACGCGGTTATTCCTGGCATGTTCAGCAAATTTGCGACTATGCTGTGCGAGAAGCGGTGCGTGACCTCAGATGCAACATTCTCAAAAGTGACATTCAACTTGCAGCAGAGCGGCTAATCGACGAACCCCGAACTTTCAAACAAGGGCTCTTCAGACCGGATAGAATCTCACCGGAAGAAGAGATTCTGCTTTGGAAACTATGCAAGTGCACCGATGCCTATGAAACGTGGGTGCCGAAATCACTGGTAAATGAACAGGAACCTCCTCTCAATAGCATCAATCAATGGAAAAGCCTTGTGCTCAAATCAGTCCTCCAGGAGTCTGGCGGTTCTGTGCGCCTCTGTAGCCCTCTCGTGTACAGTTGGCTGATTAGACAATTCGAAGAAGGAAAGCAAATTTCAAGCATGTCTCTACCGGAGGGAATAGCCCTCCCCAAGCTCAAAGGCTGCCTCCTAGAAAGAGATGTTCACACTCAAATTCTACGCTTGGTCACGGACCTAATAAACTACAAACGCAAATTGAAAGATGCGTGCCGTCTTTATACACTTGATTCACCATTCAAACATGAAGATTACGCAGAAATAGAGAGCCTGAAGGTGCTTGTAAACAGCGCAGACACTTGGAACACTTTTATCGGAGCCCTCAAGCTACTTATGGTTGATGACCTCCGAATGTCGGTAGATAGTTTGGAGACCACGCCCTACACCATATTGGCAAAGATCTTGCATCAGGTGCGACTGAGACGTAATTACGTCGAACACCCGGACAATCCTTCTAAATGGGCTAGGATTGTTGAGCTTCAACATCGAAAATCCGACATCACCAAGGATGATCCCCGGCTGCCGGACGATTGGACGCGCCTTCAAATTGGACTCCTGCAACGCACTATCCGAGCCCTAGCGTTGCAGCTTGCAACATTGGAAGAGCAGCATGCACAAGCGGTCACGGCATAGCTCATGTATCGCCACGACGGTGCAGGCTTAACTGATTCGAAGCCAGCGACCCCATAGTGCCTACCCAGATGTTCTCCGATTGCGAAATGTTTTTGTGTTTTTGTGCACAGGCACCTGCCGATAAGCACAGCCAATCGGCTCGAATCAAGTGCAATGGCAGAGACACACAACCCTCCCTACTAATTGCTTTTTTATGCTTCCTTCCTCTGAGCGCCTTTGCGCCCGGTACCAGCAGCACACTTTCGCCCCGCAGCGTCCCTCCGCCATCTGTTCGGTTGCGCTGAAGAGAGACTCTTTGGTAACAGTCCACGAGCAGATCTTATCTGCGTTCTCACGCCCTTTCGATTCTACGGGGTCGGCGCCACCGCGCATCAAGCGTATCGGCGCGCATCTGGTGCGCCACACGATCACTTCCGCTTGACCCGCGGAGCCAACCCCGTGCCCCGGTTCTGAGGCGAAAACGCCGCACTTAACCGGAGGTACAAGAAATGGACGACGATTACGGTTTGGCCCTGACCAACAATAGTAAGGCATCTTGGGCTTTCAGCCTGCCGCGCAGCAAGACTTGCATCATGGCGACGAGCGTATGCAAGAAACTTTGCTATGGCAATGGCATTCGCTATCAAAGCGCACCTCAGAAAGAAAAGCGGGAACGCAATTATCGGACCGTGAAATTGCTCTTGCAGAAGGGAGGCGCATCGCTACTCGCCGAGAACCTGGTGGCACTGATAGACCAGGCACGTCCGTCAGATTGGCTGGCGGCAACTGTTACCGGGCGAAAGACAAAGACGCCCTGGACCATCAGGATTCACGACACAGGCGACTTCGATCGTGATTTAAATTATGTCGAGGCCTGGCGACTCGCCGTTGTCCAAAGGCCGCAGTGCTCCTTCTGGTTCTATACCAGAAGCTTCCTGGAGAAGGAATTATTCGATGTACTATCGAAACTGGCATCACTTGCGAATTGCCAAGGATGGCTCAGTATCGATTCCGAGAACTTTGCTGCTGGACTGCGCGCCTACGCGCAACACTCAGGAGTATGGAAACTCGCCTTCCTTCAAGAGGAACCGGATAATCTTGACGAAGAACTTCTGCCGGCATTAGCTGGGGCAGCAAATCCTAAAGAAATCGTCTCATTCCCATTCCATCGCGGCGGATATCATGCCGAGCCTATTCACCAGCCGGGAGTGTTCACCTGTCCCGCCGTCCTTGGCGTGTATAAGCTCGAAGCAAATGCCAGCAAGATGCGCCCTTGCCAGACGTGCAGCTTTTGCCTGCCATAAGCGCTGGGAACAGTGCCAAATCATTCCGTTGCCAAAGAGAAAGGGCACGCCACCTTTCGGTGAAACGTGCCCAAAGAATCAATCGAAATCGGTGGCACCCGCAGAAGTCGGCAACAAAAGATTGTTGGTCTGAGGCGGCCTAAAGCCGCTCAGCTAGTGAGACTAGACCGGCACCGCGCGCGGTGCCTTGCGTCTGGCAGAATTGAAGCGAATCACTCTTGGGTCGCTTCGCTCTTCGTCGTGCTCCGGCTCAGCGGCGTTTCGCTTGCACTTGGAGCAGAGGTGAATCGGATCGTCTGTCATTTTTGACAGAACGGTGAAGAGGTGATCTGTCTTCGTCTTTGCAGTTAAGCAATCGTAAACCCAGTCCATTCGAGTTACAGGAACCAGAGCAACCAGGTTGTTATCAGCGTCGATGATGGCGCCAACGGTAGAATCTAACCCTTTGATATCCTTAGGGTCTCGGCGTGTGACCAAAGTCAGTTTAATTTCCACGAACGTTCCTCCAGAGAGCATGTCTCTTTAAGGGCCCTGGCGCATAGCAAAGCGCTCAGTGGCTTGAAAGACGTGCCGACTTCTTGGGCGTCACTGTTGGGCGAGCGGTATTCCGCTCCAACCACCAAAGACCAGTCTTCCAGACAGATGCCCAAACTAGAACAGGGAAAACCCTGGGAACATTCGAGCCAGAGTTGCGTCAGCGGCGCGCTGCCGGGAGGATCTATCCTTTTCCCCAGGTAGGCTTCAGCATCAACCCTATTCTCGGAAAATCGAAACGCGCCGGTACAATAGTAGTATCGACCGTGATTGACGGTGCTGAGCCAAGCCGGCCGCCCGTCAAAATAAACTCATAATCGCCCGCTCAAATCAACGAACTGATTTGAGCTTTTTTGTTTTTCTGTTTCCTTAGTTCGCGGCTTCACGCACTAACGGCAAACACTGGTGCCTGCACTTTGCCGCGCAAAAGTCTTGGAGAACACAATCATGAAACCAGAACATTCTCATCCGCCAAGTGCGAGTGATCCTTGCTCGCAACTTCTCACTCGTAGAGAGGCAGCCGCCTATCTCGGAGTATCTGAGCAAACCCTTGCCGTCTGGAGATCCAAAGGTAGATATCACCTGCCCTGCATCAAGATTGGCAGAATGGTCCGCTACAGAAAAGCCGACCTCGATTCTTTCATCGCGAAACATGCAGACGGCCAATCGACGCCGCTGCCATAGCAACCTAGAAGGAGCCATCATGGAACATGTCAACTCACCGCTCGCAGGCGTCGAGCAGATCCTTCTCGTTATCTTTATGCTCATGGTCTTCGTCGGAATCGCCGGCGGAAATCCGAGCATGGTTCTAAAGCCAGTATTCGAAATTGTCGGCCAAATTCTCATGGCTCTTATAAGCCTGCTCACTGCCCTTATAACCACTCTGTTTCGTGTGGTACTGAGTGTTTTCCTGGCCGCAATACAAAGCCTGGCTGCAGGGCTCAAATCGAATTCCTCGCGCCAGATCAAGTGAATAAATCTGCGTTTATACGCAGTAGGTAACAACAGCACTCAGCAAGCACTGTATATGGTGAGTAACCGCATGCGGTGCTCCCGCGCGGAGTAGGCAACGACGCGCAACGGATCATCGAGCGAAGCGAGCATTACCGGGAGGCTTGACCGTACGGTAATGCTTATGTTGTCTGCTCATTTATGTGTTGCACCGGACTATTCTCCGCAGACCTACGAGGGAACGTGCAGCCGTAGCCAACATAATTGACAACAGTCTAACCCGCTGCCATGGTCGAACTCCGAGCTCATTGGAG
>DATNRC010000446.1:0-17089 GCA_036703705.1 Candidatus Obscuribacterales bacterium | reverse complement strand
TCGACTGCAGTCCTCCAACAACAACGTGAGAAAAAACAGATCGTCAATTCTCGAGCAAGCCGCGGCCGAATGCCGTCAGGCGCTGAGCATCGATCCGTCCATTCCTGAGCTGCACAGCATCATGGCTTCCATCTACAAAGAGCAAGGACAGCTTGAAGAGGCCGGGGCTGAGTACAGGGAAGCGCTGAGAATCGACCCCAGATTCCCGGAAGCATATGCCGGACTGGGCATGGTTCATCTGAAAGCCGGGCGCATGGTCGATGCCGCTCAAAGCTTCAGGCAGGCCATTGCCCTCAATCCCGGCAATTCAAGCGCCCACTACGGGCTGGGGCAAGTTTATTTGCAGAAGGGGCAATTCGACGAGGCGATCAAGGAGCTGAATACTTCGCTTTATCAATTCCGCAACAGCGCCCCTGTGCATCTTGCTTTAGGGCGAGCCTATGACTTGCAAGGAAATGCTGTCGCTGCCATCAGGCACTACCAGGAGGCAATCCGCATCAAGCCCGAACAATCCGATCCGTACATCCGTATTGCTGATTTGCGGGAGGGGCGAGGCGATCTCGAGCATGCTATTGCTGAGCTCCGGTCCGGTCTTGAGTTCATGCCCAACGATCCGTCACTGAGACTTAGAATTGCCCAAAACAATCTCCGTCTCGAGAAGCTTGATCAGGCAATCAAGGAGTACAGGGCGGTAATGGCGGTCGCGCCGGGCAACACTGCGGCGGCTGAAGGCTTGACGAGAGCCCTTTACCTCAAAACACAGAAAGAAACCGCCGGTGCATTCATGGCATCGAACGATTACGAATCGGCTGATCAGCTTATCAGCCAGGCAATCAGTATGAACCCCAACAGTATGCAGCTGAGACTGGCTCAGGCCAAACTGCGGTCGCTCTCCGGACAAACTGTTGATCTCAAGTCACTGGGCACGCCTCAAAACGACGGCGAGCGTTTGGCGTATGCCGAGGCATTGCTGAGCCAGAACAAATTTGCGGAAGCAAAAGAGCAATTCAACCAAGTGATATCTCATGTCAACGACTCGAAAGAAGCGCTTGCGGTGGCCGATCTGGCGCTCATGGTTCATGACCTCGAGGCGGCCGAGAATGCATTGAAGAAAGCACAGACATTCTCCGGCGCTGAAGAGCGAGTGAAAAGGGGAATGGCTCAGCTGGCCAAAATTCGTGAAACAGCAAGACAGGATTTGACTCTCGCCAATGATCTGGCCAGGAAAAAACAACTGTCGAGCGCCGTTGACAAATTCCGTTCGGCCATTTATGCCGATCCCAGAGATGCTGATGCGCGTCTAGGGTTGGCTCAGACTCTCGAAAAACTGAGACCGCTCAATGCCGATGATCTCCGCCAGTCCCTGACGCAATATCAGGCATTTCTCGACCTTGCTCCGGACATGCCGGACAAAGAGCGCGAGAAGCTCGCCCGCAAAATGCAGAGAATGGAAGCGCGTGCTTACAAAATGGAGCAGCAAAGAAGGAAAATCGCCCACGCACCGCAAACCAGCGCGCGTTTATGACTCGTGAAGGGCGTGGCTGGCGGACCTTCGGCATACGAAGAAAGCTGTTGTGCTTATATGACAAGTTTGTACGGGGCGAGAGGGATGGCCGTCAGGTCATCCCTCCAAATTAAGGGACGACTGACGGCATGTGTCTGCCTGTGCTCATGCGCTCATGGGGCACCACATTCGATGCTCCCCGGCAACGGCCGGACAGGCACCTCACCCTTCAGTTCGTTTATTGTTATCTAATGATTCAGATCGCGATCAAGAGCCTGGATGCGGCGCTTTGGCTTCGCTGCTTAATTTGCCGGCCGTATCGTAAACCTCAACCGGACCGAAGTTCTCAAGCTCGGATTTGATCTGCTTGGCGTCACCAACTACGGTGATGGCAATATGATCTACATCCATGTACTTCCGTGCCACGCGCTGCACATCGTCTACCGTTACGGCCATCACGTTGTCCGTGTATTTTTCCAGGTAATCCTTGGGCAGACCGTACAATTGCGATTCCAAAAGGCGTTGCGCCAATCCTCCTTGTGTTTCAACACCGAGCTGGAAGGAGCCGACGAGATACTTCTTGGCATTGGTCAATTCCTTCTCCGTCACCTTCAGATTTCTCATGCGCTGCAATTCATAAAGCAGCTCTTGCAGCGAGGGAGCCGTCACTTCCGAGCGTACTGCTGCTGAGGCGCCGAACCAGCCAGGCTGTTGCCGGGCAAACAGCGCGCTGTAGGCACCATATGTGAAGCTTTTCTGCTCCCTGAGGTTGAGAAACAGGCGGGCATTTGCCGCGCCACCCAAAACCTGGTTGGCGACAAGCATTCGGTAAAAGTCAGGATCGCTGCGCTTGATGGCGACGTTTCCCAGCTTGATCGTCGATTGCACGGAGCCCGGCCGATCGACGAGATAAATATGCGGCGCGCGTGGGACAGGCAGAGTGCCTGCTATGAGCTTCTTCACCGGATTAGCTTTCCATTGTGAGGCGAACTTCTTCTCGAGAAGGGCTTTCATCCCGTTGGCGTCGAAATCGCCGACGACCACGAGTGTTGCCTCATTGGGAACATAATTCGATTGATGGAAAGTTTCCAAATCCTTGCGCGTTATTCGCGATACTGATGCTTGTGTGGGCGCAATAGTGGCGTAAGGATGCTCGCCAAACACGACTTTATGAAAACGCTCCTCCACGAGCCAATTTGGATCGCTCCTTTTCATCGCCAGCTCCTGAATGAGGTTCGTCTTCTTCAAATCGAGCTCTGATTCCGGAAACGTTGGGTTGAGAATGGCATCCGACAATATGTCTATCAGGCGATCTTTATACTTCGACAGAGCGGAGCTGCTGATGACGGTGAAATCCGGATCAGTCGCTGTTCCCAATTTGCCGCCGATAAAGTCGATTTCGTCGGCAATCTGCTTGCTGGAGCGCGTTTTCGTTCCTTCCGTCAGCATCTCTGCCGTCAATTTCGTGACGCCTGAAAGACTTGGCGGATCATATGCCGTGCCGATCTTCAAACCAAGAGTGGCTGTGATGAAGGGGAATCTGTGGTCTTCCACCAGGTCGACGTTCAAGCCATTGGACAGTTTAATGTTCTCAATCTTCGGCAGTTTGAACGGTCTTGGCGGTGGCAGCGTGGGCGGGTTTTTTCGCCATGCGTCACCGCTTATCTGTGCTTGCGGCTTAGCCTCTTTTGATTTCTCTTCTGCTGGAGCACTCAGACCCGAAGCTGCGAGCATAAGAGTGGTTGCCGCTGCGATGAACAGTCTCATTTTGTCATGCTCTCCTTTTTCGAAGTTGATCTCATCAAGACTCGATTGTTGTCAGTCGGCCAGCGCCTTTTTCGGTGCGGATTCCTTTGGCTCAATGTCGACGACGACAGCGGTGTCTTTTATGAAATACCTGTTGGCCACGCGTTTTATGTCTTCCGGAGTGACGTCCATGTATGCTTTCAGATCGGCATCAATCAACTTCGGATCACCGAAGAAGAGCGTGTATTCGGCAAGCATATTGGCGCGCGCAAGAACCGTTTGCAAAGACACATGGCTGTGTGATGCAAAAAGAGTGCGCAAAATCTGGTTTTTGGCCTTCTCTAGCTCTTCATCTGAAACCAGTGTTGTTTTGAGCTTCTCAAGCTCTTCAAACAATATCTCCCGCACCCGCTCAGGCTTATTGCCTGTTTTGTAGATGATGAATGCTTCAAAGGCTGAAGGTCCTCGTCGCTCATCGTAGCCGGCATCTGCTTTGAGGGCCACTTTTTCGCCTTTTATCATGCGCTGATAGAGCCGTGAAGATTCACCCGAGGACAAGATCTTCTCGATCACGCCAAGGGCATAATAGTCCGGCTCGCGCCGTGCTGGAGCTCGCCAGCCCAGCCAGAAGGCCGGCATTTGCGCATGCTGATCGATTACTTTGGCGAATTTGCCTTTTGCCTGAGGGGGCTCAGCCACATCCGGCTCGGGAGGCGCGGGCTGGCTGGGGATATCGCCGAAGTATTTCTCAATCTTCTTGCGCATTTCTTTGGCGTCAATATCGCCGACAATGGCTATCACCGCATTATTAGGAGCGTAATAGGTTTTGAAGAACTGTCGCACATCCTCGATGCTCGATGCCTCCAGGTCTTCGAAGTATCCGATGGCAGGATGCCCATTCGCCCAGTTGTCGAACAGCATCTCTTCGAACTTGATGGCTGCCGGCACGTAAGGCTGATTGTCATAATGAGAGCGCTTTTCCTCCTTCACCGTTTCCAATTGGTTCTGGAAATTTTCCTGCGTAACTTTTAGAGAACGCATGCGGTCTGACTCCAACCACAATGCCAGCTCAATTTGATTGCTGGGCAGCTTTTCGAAGTAGTTGGTGAAATCAGGGTGAGTGGACCCATTCACCGAGCCGCCCGCGCTCTCCACATATTTGAAATGCTCCGTCTTGCCTACGTTTTCTGATCCTTCAAACATCATGTGCTCGAAAAGATGGGCAAATCCGGAGCGTCCTTTCTTCTCATCCCTGGCCCCGACATCATATACAACCGCGATTGCCGCCACAGGCACTGAATGATCCTCCGAGAGAACGGCGCGTAAGCCATTAGCAAGCTTGAAATCCTCACTGACGGGTATCAACGGCGATTTGAACGGCTGGTCATCCGCTGCGTACGACGGAACACCGCTCAAGCTCAAGCTCAAAGCAATCAGGGCGCAAACATTTTTAGCTATCTTCGTCATCATCCGCTCCAAGAAGAACCGACGTCCAGAATATTGAAACGACCAGGATTGAGAGAATGGCCGCACCCCAGCAAATCCGCTCCGGAAGACCGTAGCGCTTGAGCAGGAGAAAAACTCCAATTGACAGCACCAGTGCAAGGAGTGCTACCACATGATTGATGGACAGAAGAACCATACTTGATCGTTCTCAGTCGCATAACGGAAGTCCCTTCCCACCGCAAACTGGCTCGGGTATATGGACACAAGAGCCAAGCATAACAGAGCCCGGAAGACAATCCTTTAAATGGGGCCTTTATTGAAGCTCCATGTAAATTGATTGTCCGCCGTTGCTCCCGCCTGGTCGCTGATGATATGAGCGCATGTGCCGGCGCTTCCGCCTGCTCGCTGATGAACTGAGCGCGTGCGCCGACGCTCACCCTTCTCTCCTGCGACCACCTTGTTGCCGGGCAGGTCGCAGTTTACGAGTCTGGTCTCCTGGCCCTTGGAAACTCATCGGCAACAACTGAGCCTCAGGCCCTTAGTCGACTGTGAAAGGTTCGGGGGTGGGATGCAGCCGAAACATCCTGGTCGTAGCTCTTGGCTCAGATCCTGGGCTCAGGTCCTGGCGCAAGATCCCGGGCTTAGATCTTGTGTTTAGAATTCGGGCTTAGAACCTGGTGCTAAACAATGAGCAGAATCTGGCGCAAGATCCTGGGCTTAGATCATGCGCTTAGAATCCGGGCTTAGATCTTGGGCTAAGACACCCGGGCTTAGATCTTATGTTTAGAACTTGGGCTTAGAACCCGGACTTAGAACTTGGGCGTAGATCTTGTGTTTAGATCTTGGGCTAAGACCCTGCGCTTAGCACCCGGGCTTAGATCCTCAGTTAGATCCTGGCGTGAGCAAGCGCGCTTCCACAGGTACACTTGGAGCGCTTCTCGGGGATGCTCTCAATGAGTTTGACGAGCAGCTTCTGCAACTTCGTGACGTTCTCACCAAACACCTTCACTACTTCGCTGTGCGAGACCGGCTCAACATCTCCCACCAGCCCGGAATCGTAATCCGTTATAAGTGAGATATTGACCACGCACATCTCAAGCTCCCGAGCCAGGTGTGCCTCGGGGTATTGAGTCATGTTGATCACTTCCCAACCCATCGAGGTAAACCAGCGCGATTCTGCTTTGCTGGAAAAGCGAGGACCTTGAATGACTACGACGGTTCCCCGGGGATGCATGGTAATGCCGCAAGCCTCTCCCGCCTTGACTGCCAGTTCTCGCAATTCGCCGCAGTATGGTTCTGCAGCCGACACATGTGTGGCGATGGGCCCGTCATAAAATGTGTCGTTCCTTCCTGAGGTGCGATCCACATACTGATCGCAGACCACGAAATGCCCCAGTCCGACGTGCTTTTGCAAGCTGCCTGCCGCGCACGGCGAGATTATGCGCTCAACCCCCAACGACTTCATCGCCCAAAGGTTTGCCCGGTAATTGATTTTATGCGGAGGCAGTTGATGGTTGGCGCCGTGCCGGGGCAAGAATGCCACTCTTTTGCCGCCCATCGAGCCAATCACTATTTTGTCGGCGGGGGCGCCATAAGGCGTTTCCACATAGCGCTCTTCCTTATCCTCAAACAGCTTGTAAAAGCCGGAGCCGCCAAAGACACCAATGTCTGCAAGTTTTTCGTTCACTTCAGAAACAACTCCAATCTAAGTTCAGGGGAAACCACATGGCAAGTCGCGTTGCGGGCGAGTACCCTATAGTAACACCCCCGTGATCGGGCTAATTGTCTAGAAATTCGCGTAAATGGGTATATATCAATTGCTGCTAACGCCCGTTTTTTCAGCGCGCTCGGGTACAAGTCTCAAAAAAGGTTGTATTGCTAACAATGTGGTGGAAACTTTTACTAATTGTTCCGGTTGTTCTCTCATTTTCTCTAGGCGGCTCGAGCTCCCTTTCTGGACTTGATCTTCGGCAACAGACCTATGTTGCGGCCGCACAAGGCGCCCATGGCAAGCTGGCTGAAAAGCCGAATGCCGCCAATGCGGATCCGGATCTCCTTTACGCCCACGTCTGGCGCCTCATTCGCGACGACTTTTACGACCAGACCTTTAACGGCCAGAACTGGAAGAGCTGGGAAGACAAATACAAGGGTAAGCTCAAAACGACAGAGGATGCGCACAAAGCTATTGAAACAATGCTTGCCAGCCTCGGCGATCGGTACACACGTTTTCTGGATATTGATGCTTTTGACGATGAAAAATCGCAAATCGATGCCAAGCTTTGCGGCATAGGCATCCAGATTGGATTGGACAAAACCAGCCGAATCATCGTCATTTCACCTATTGAGGGCACACCTGCAGAACGCGCCGGTTTGAAGCCCTCGGATGAAATAGCGGAAATCGACGGCACCTCGACCAAGGGTTTTTCCGTCGAGGAGGCAGCCAAGCTAATCCGTGGTGCAGTCAATACGGATGTCACTTTGACTATTATTCGTGACAAGCACAAATCGAAGATCAAGATCAAGCGCGCGGAAATACCCATTCGCGCTGTGCAAACCGCCAAATTGCTCGATGGGGACATTGGCTACATCAGGCTATCGAGCTTCATCTCGCAGCAGGCGAACAAAGAAATGCGCCTTGCGATCGAGAAGCTGGCGCCGGCTAAGGCTATAGTTTTGGACTTGCGAGACAATCCTGGTGGCTTGCTGACCAATGCCATCGAAATCTCCAATATGTTCCTCGACAAAGGGTACATCGTCTCGACGGTCGACCGCGACGGTTACAAAACTCCCAATTCCGCAGATGGCAGACCAATCTGCCGCAAACCGCTTGCCGTCCTTGTTAACAAGGGCAGCGCCTCGGCATCTGAAATCACCAGCGGTGCATTGAAGGATAACGGGCGGGCCACTCTTGTCGGGCAAAGAACGTTCGGCAAGGGCAAGGTGCAAGGCATCAACAGGCTGGAAGACGGCAGCGGTGTCAACATCACAATCGCGAAATACCTGACGCCTGCCGACGTTGACATCGACAAGAAGGGTATCGAACCGGATAAGGTTGTCGAAGTGAGCGAGGATGAAGCGAAACAAGGCAAAGGCCCGTGGTGGTCCGATCCGGAGGGCCCGTCGGTTAAACGTGCGCCTGAAGATTTCAAAGATAAGCAGCTTAAAGCCGCATATGATTTGATGAAGAAGACCGTTTGCCAGGAATCGGCCTCCCTGACTATAGGTCACCACTAATCGTTATCGGACCTCATCTGGTCCCCGTCATATGCGACTTTCGGGGCTTGGACTGAGCGCTGCATCTCCTCGCCGCTGGATCCGCCATCTCCTCGCCGCTGGATCCGCCGTCCGCCTCGGCGCTTGTTCTTTGGGCGCTTGCCAGTGAAAGACGATTTGGCCGGCCCTCCTCGCCTGGAGGGCTGTCTGGAAACTGCAATAAGTTAGTACTATAGTTTTTGCATGAGCGGTAGATTCCCATCTCGAAATACTTCCGGATCTGGCTCGACGGGGGATCATAAGCCGGTCGAAGCTTTCAAGCGCGAAATGCCATGCGGCGCCGCCGTACTGGGCACCGAGCCGGGGTGCGGCAAAACGGTGTTTATGACCGGCTTAGCCGCGACCCTCAAAGTGGAAGGATTCCCGGCAAGAGCAATCAAGCCCTTCATTGTCGGAAGCCGCAGGGAAGCCGACTGCGAGCTCTCTTTCATAAGTTCAATCACGCGCACGCCGCTCAACTACCCCATCCTTGTCATCGACGCGCCTGCCGCTGTTCAGGAAAGCAATTGGCAGCATGCAGTTATGATGGCTGCATCGAAGCAGCATTTGACGCTCGTTGAGCTGCCTGGCTCGTGCGCGACACCGGTTTCGTTCGAACAGGGTCCGCTCAATGCCGCGCCCAATTGGAAGGATTCTGCGGATTTCGCCTGCGACCTGGGGCTGCCGTGCATACTCGTGAGTCGCCACAACAGAGAAGCGCTTGAAAAGATAGTGCTCAATGCAACCTATTTGCAAAGGCGCGATGCTCGGCTCATCGGCATAGTGACTGTCGAGACAGCGGAATACCCCAAACAACAAGCGCTGCAGTTGTCTCAATCCGACTTTCAACTGGCGGTTGTGGGGCGAACTAATATTCCCTACTTAGGCTGCCTGAAGTTCAGCCCCTCGATTTCAGTGCCGCGCGTCAATCAGGGCAATCTCATCAAGACCACGTCTGCCGGCATCGATCTCTTGATGATTCTCAGGTCTATCAACGCGCCCCTATCGATGAGCGACAAAATGTGAGCGTTGCCATTGCCCAACATCGGATGACGTTCTCAACTTGCGGCTGAGGCTTCTTGAGATCGCGCCATGGAGATCCTTTAAAGATGTAGAGATCTTTGTGCCCTCCGTCTGTATATGTGTTACACATGTCTTGCGTTCTCTGCTTTGCGGAGCTGCCCTTAAGTGGTCAAGCAGACGCAGTGACTTCTCGACGCTGGGCGGCTCGGCTGGTGGTGCCCTTGGAACAACAAGACAAAGTCAATGTCGAGAACGAAAAGAAGCTGGCTTCTGATGCCCGCGAGCTTGTCATTTTTACTCTTTCCGATTCCAGCGGCGAGACCGCCGAAGCAGTAGGGCGTGCAGCACTGGTGCAGTTTCCTCCGGGAAGAGCATCCATTTACCGACTGCCCCAGGTGAAAAGCTGCCAGCAGCTCGCGGGTCTCGTTCGCGAGTGCGCAAACGGCAGAGCCGTCATTGCTTATACGCTCGTTCTGCCCGAATACCGCGAAACACTGGAATCTGAGGCGGCGAAATACCGCATACCAACTGTGGATCTACTGGGTCCTCTCATTTCGCGCATCGCCACGCTGACGCAGACCACGCCCCTGTCACAGCCCGGACGATTGCATCTGCTTGATGAGACGTATTTCCGCAGGATTGAAGCCGTCGATTTTGCGATTAGATTTGACGACGGCAAGAATCCGGATGGAATCAGGCAGGCCGATGTCGTTCTTATCGGCGTCTCGCGCACGAGCAAGACGCCCAATTGCATGTATCTTGCGCACCATTACGGATTGAAGGCCGCCAATGTGCCAATCATCCATGGTGTCGATCCGCCGCTGCAACTCTTCCAGATTCAGCCGCGAAAGATATTTGCGCTTACAATCGATCCTTATTTATTGCAGGAAATACGCAGCACTCGGGCCCAGGTCCTGGGGATGCCGGGAAGCAGCGATTATGCAGACCCCGATCGCATTCGTCAGGAAGTGCGGCACGCCAAGAAGATTTTTCGCGAGCTCAAATGTCATGTCATTGACGTTTCGGCAAAAGCGATTGAGGAAACATCAAGCGAGATATTTTTGCATTTGCGACAGTAAAACTGTCTGCGGTGGCAAACAGCCTGAGGGTTTTATCGCCTGACAATGAAAGGACAAACGATATCGATATGGAGAAAGCCAGCATGCTAAGCACCAGTGGAACAAGTCAGACCGCCAAAAAAGTGCAAGTGAAGCGAGTCTTCCTCTTTGCAGATGCACACAAGGAGTTCCACGGCCGGGGGGCGAGCGTTATGCGCGAAGTGCTCGGCGGCAAGGGCGCCGGGCTTGCGGAAATGACGGCCAGTGGTGTCAATGTGCCACCAGGCATGACGATTGTGACCTCAGTTTGCCGTGATTACTACGACAATGGAAAAAGGGTGCCGGATGGTCTCTTTGAAGAGGTGTGGAATGAGTTAAAGCATGTAGAGGAAAAACTCGATCGCAAGCTCGGCGACCTGGAAAAGCCGCTGCTGCTTTCCGTGCGATCGGGAGCCAAGTTTTCCATGCCGGGAATGATGGACACCATTCTCAATCTCGGTCTCAATGACCAAACCGTGGAATCGCTTGCCAAAGCGACCAATAATCCGCGCTTTGCCTGGGACAGCTACCGGCGTTTCATTCAGATGTACAGCAATGTCGTGCTTGACGTGCACAAGGACAGATTCGAGGATCTCCTCGACGACAAAAAGGATGATCTGGGTTATTCGTCGGACACTGATCTGAAGACAGAAGATTTGCAGGCGCTGGTCGGCGAGTACAAAGCCCTGGTGAAAAAGGAGACCGGCAGTGAATTCCCGCAGGACACAAAGGAACAACTGGAAGGAGCGGTAGAAGCTGTATTCAAGTCATGGAACAACAATCGCGCGGTGTACTATCGCAATCTCAACAAAATCGATCACAACCTGGGCACGGCGGTAAACATTCAAGCCATGGTGTTCGGCAATCTCAACGATAAGTCGGCAACCGGTGTCTGCTTTACGCGCAATCCGAGCACGGGCGAAAAGGTTTTGTATGGAGAATATCTGGTCAACGCTCAGGGCGAGGATGTGGTGGCAGGAACCCGGACGCCGAAGAAAATTGCCGAGATGGCGCGGGAAATGCCGGCGGTGTATGAGGAGTTGCTGAGCACGATTGGCAGGCTGGAAAAGCACTATCGAGAAATGCAGGACATCGAGTTTACGATTGAGAACGGGCAATTGTTTTTGCTGCAAACGCGGACGGGCAAGCGCACCGCTCAAGCGGCAGTGAGAATTGCTGTCGAAATGGCAAACGAAGGCATTCTCAACCGTGAGGAAGCCATCTCTCGTGTTGAGCCCACCCAGCTGAATCAGCTCTTGCTTCCGAGTTTCGATCCGGCGGAAAAGGAAGCGGCCAAAAAACAAGGAAGGCTTCTTGCTGCGGGTTTGAACGCATCGCCGGGAGCGGCGATTGGCAAAATGGTCTTCGACCCGAATGAGGCGGAAAAGAACGCAGGCAAGGGCGAGAAAGTGATCCTTGTGCGCATCGAGACGTGCCCTGACGACATTCACGGGATTGTTCCCGCCCAGGGCGTTGTCACCAGTCGTGGTGGTATGACGAGCCACGCTGCCGTGGTCGCTCGCGGCATGGGCAAGCCTTGCGTGGCGGGGTGCGAGGCATTGAAGATCGATCTGCAAAAAGAGGAGATGGCAGTCGCCGGCCAGATTTTGAAGAAAGGGGAAGTGATTTCAATTGACGGCTCCACCGGCGAAATCTTCAAAGGAGCAATCGCCACCAAGGAGCCGAAATTCTCGGACGAATTCCGCACGCTGCTTGCATGGGCGGATGCTGCGCGGACAATGAAAGTGCGCACTAACGCCGATACGCCTGAAGACGCGAAGCTTGCTCGCGATTTCGGAGCCGAGGGGATCGGATTGTGCCGCACCGAGCATATGTTTATGAGTCAAGACCGCTTGCCGGCCGTCAAAGAAATGATCATGGCTTCGACGGCTGATGAGCGCAAGCAAGCGCTCTGCCGGCTGTTGCCGATGCAGATCGAGGATTTCAAAGGCATCTTTCGCGCCATGGATGGACTGCCCGTCACCATTCGTTTGCTCGATCCGCCCCTGCATGAGTTCCTGCCCAAGCAGGAGCAACTGATTGAGGAGGTCGCCACCTTGCGCGCCAAAGGCGTAAAAGGTGCCGAGCTGCGCGAGAAGGAGACCCTTTTGAAAAAGGTGAGCGAGCTTCACGAATCCAATCCGATGATGGGTTTGCGCGGCTGCCGGCTCGGCCTTGTTTATCCTGAAATCAATAAAATGCAGGTCGAGGCAATCTTCACCGCGGCAATAGCCGTCAAGAAGGAAGGGCGTGAAGTGCTGCCGGAAATCATGATTCCCCTGATCGGGCACCCAAACGAGCTCAAGATTGCTCGCCTGCAATTGGAAGAAGTGGCACAAGACGTTATGCAGAAGGCGGGTGTGACCATCGAGTATAAATTCGGCACCATGATCGAGGTTCCGCGAGCGTGTGTGGCTGCAGATGAGATAGCAGAATACGCCGAGTTCTTCAGCTTCGGAACGAACGATTTGACGCAAATGACTTTTGCTTATTCACGCGATGACGCTGAAGGAAAGTTTTTGCAGAAGTATCTCGAGGGCATCGAAGTCGGTAAAGACAGGCAGAAGATACTGGTGCACAATCCTTTTGAAGTTCTCGACCGCGGCGGTGTCGGCAAGCTGATGAAGATCGCTGTCGAATACGGCTTGCAAACGCGTCCGGAGCTGAAGATTGGCATCTGTGGCGAGCATGGCGGCGAGCCGTCATCGATTGCATTCGCCTATGAGATCGGACTCTCGTATGTGAGCTGCTCGCCGTTTCGCGTGCCGGTGGCTCGCCTGGCGGCAGCGCAGGCGACAATCAGCTCAGCCGAGAGGGACAAGTAGCTGCGAAGCCTCATTTCTCCTCGCACTTCATTGTTCGCTTTGCGCTGCACTGGTCTCGACGAGATCGGAGTGGCGGGCTTGACTGATTGTCAATGTTTGTTTACATGACGAAGTCGCAGCTTTTTCCCGACTACCGGATGGATTCCGTCCTTACAAAGCGATAGGCTGTTTACCTGACGAAGTTTTTTTGCTTGACTACAATCCAGAGAATCGCCAGCATTAGAGTCCTTGGTGCAGTCGCTCGTTGATGGGTGGTGAAGGCCGCGCATGAGGCAATTGAAAGGCAAGAAATCAAAAAAAGAGCGAGTCCGCTTATCAGGAAGGCAACCTTATGGGCAACGTACCCCGCGCATCGAGGATGTCGTAGATCCATATCCTCTCGCCGTCAGGCGCAGGCAGCCCCTCGCACGCACCCATCCCGAAATAGCTCAGTTCTGGCTACACGAGAAGAATTGCGGTTTCGGCCCTGAAGATTTCAGCCACGGCTCGACAGTAAGGGTGTGGTGGTTCTGCCCGGAGGGCAAGGATCATGTTTATCAGGCCACCATTACCGACCGCGTGAGACATGGGAAAGATGGTGGCGGCTGCCCGTTTTGCAGAGGATTCAAGGTCAGCGCGACGAACAGCCTGGCAGATCACTTTCCGGAACTGGCGAAGGAATGGGTGCCCGGCCTCAATCGTTTGTCTCCGCATCAGGTCACCTGGGGCTCCAGCAGGCGTATATGGTGGCAGTGCAAGATCGGGCACGTATGGTTAGCTGCTGTGAAAAGCCGCACACGAGGTCATGGCTGCCCAAAATGTGCCGGCGAGGCGCTCGACCTGCGCAACTACCCGAAGGTCCTCAAGCAATTTGACAGAGAGAAAAATGCGGGTATTGATCCCACTAAGCTGTCGCCCCGAAAGAAAGTATGGTGGAAGTGCCTCAAGAGTCCCGATCACGAATGGTTTTCGCTCTTTGATGCCGCTTGCTTCACAAGCAAATCTGAGCGCTGTCCGTTCTGCCGCGGACGTTCTGCGTCAAGCACCAATAATCTGACGCTGGATAAAAAATTGCTGCGCGAGTTCCATCCAACCAAAAACGGCGCGCTTAAACCAGAAAACATAACCCTAGGCTCACATACACGAGTTTGGTGGCGCTGCCCAAAAGGTCCCGATCACGAATGGCAAGTATCGGTAAAGGACCGCCGGCAATACCAGACAGGATGCCCGTTTTGTGCCAACAAACGACTCTCCGTCACCAATTGTTTTGCAAAGGTGGCACCGCATGCAGCCGCGGAGTGGCATCCTACGAAGAATAAGCGAGTGAAGCCCGAAGATGTAATCGCTACCTCAATGACGCCATACTGGTTCAAGTGCAAAAATGGCCACGATTTCAAGCAAAAACCGTTCTACAGAACCAGGTTCAACGGCGGTTGCAAAATGTGTTATTGGACCCGAGGACAGCGTTCGAGCGGCAATGCCCGAGGCCGCGCCGGGGGCCGGTCAGGGGCCCGCTCCGTGCGGGCAAGTTAGACGTCCCCCGCTTCCGCATTAATCAAAAGATGTGGTCGCAATATTCTCGCCAACGTTCACTCGACAGCCTGACTAAAACTGGAAGTAAATGAATCTCGGATTTATGTCGGGAGCAAACACGATAAGCAGGCAGACGATTGCCGCCAGGTAGGCCGGTCGCAGCGGATTGAGCCAGTGCGGTAGTGGAAGAATGCCGGGCGTTCCTGCTTTGCGGAATTTCGCCGCCAGCAATTGCCCGAAAAACAGGATCGCGATAACAAAGGGCAGGCAAATGTAGATGGCCGGACCGTCTGTGCTCACCAATTTCAGCTGCCACGGTTCAACCCCTTGAGCAACGTCGATCAGAAACAATCTTTTGATGATACTAAGTCCGGTGCTCACTTTTTCAGCGCGGAATATCACTTCGCTTACAACAACGGTGTGAAACGTCAGGAAAATTGCCAAGACGTGAAAGACTGGAGTGCTCACAAAACGATTGACACCCGCAAACTTTTCAACCAGGCGGCGCCATTCTCTGTGAATTACGAGGAGGACGCCGTGAATGGCGCCAAACACTATGTAGTTGTAACCTGCACCATGCCAGAGACCGCAAAGAGTCATTGTAATGATCAGGTTGCGCGCCACGAGCCATCGAGAGCACTTGCTTCCTCCCAGGGGGAAAAACAGATAGTCTCTCAGCCATGTTGACAGCGAGATGTGCCATCGCCGCCAGTAGTCTGCAATCGATGATGCGACATAGGGAACGTTAAAATTCTTGGGCACGGTGAAACCAAGTAATTGGGCGGATCCCCGCGCGATGTCTGTGTAGCCGGAGAAGTCGAAATAGACCTGGAATGAGAAAGAATAAGCGGCCAGCCACAGATCTGCCGTCGTGAAAGACATCGGATTGGCGAATGCAGTCTGCACTATCAATGCCAAATTGTCGGCAATGAGGACTTTTTTGAAGAGACCGAAGAGTATGAGCTCGACTCCCTCATCGAAGCTCTTCAAATCCAGCTTCTGCGGAACATGCAATTGGGGGATGAAATCCTGGTAGCGTTTGATCGGGCCGGCAATCTGCGTCGGGAAAAAACTGGCAAACAAAGCGAATTCGAGAGGCTTTTTGACGGGGGCGCTTCCTTTGTAGATGTCGACAAGGTAATGAATGAATTCGAAAACAAAAAACGAGATGCCGAGCGGAAGCAATATTTGGAAGTGCGCCGGCAATGCGCTGTGTCCTGACTTCAGCAATGCCTGGTTGATGATGTGCAGGCAGAAAAATGTGTATTTGAAATAGGCGAGCAATATCAAATTGCCGGCCACTGAAGCTATAAGAATGTGCTTGCGCAGGGAATCACTGCGCGCGATAAGCAAGCCCATTATGTAGTTGAAAGCCGTCAGTCCCAGAATGAGAATTCCATACTCGGGTATGAACGACATATAGAACACATAACTGGCTATTAAGAGAAGAACCGTGCGATAGCGAAATGGTGTGAGCCAAAACAGGGCAGCCACTATGGGAAGAAAAACCAGATAAGAGAAGCTATTGAAGAGCATGAGCCGCTGTCCTCATATCGATCCGCGCCGCGTCTCGGCTAGTTTGGAGCCATCGCCTGTGAGCGCCTCTCTCAATTGCCTCGTTGCTGCAATCTCCGATGCCAGGGCATCGAGAAGCTTTTTGCCGCCGCTTGCATCCATATGGCATACATCAGTGAAATCCGATACGTCGAATATGCCGCTTGCTTGCAGATCGACAAACGGGCAGCCGTGTTTCTCCGCTTCCTCGCGCATGGCCTGCACAGCTCGCTCCCTCAATCCCGGGGGAAAGGCTTTGAGGCACGGAGGCGCAAACGGCATGTTCACTACCAGCGGTTGCACATTCTTTTCCCTCAATTGGGTAAGGCACATCGACATCCATTTGAGCCGGCGGTCAAATGTGCTGGCCGGCAGCAAGCAGTTATGCCGCCTGAAACCAGCCGAATTGTCCTGAAAATTGTCATACGGCACGGGATGGGCAAGCCACTGCCCCGCTTCGATATCAGATTGGTAGATCGCCTGGGTTGAATCCTTTTTCTCTTTCGCGCTTGTTACCAATACATCTTTCAGCATTGGTGCCAGATTTTGTTTTGCGCACTCGCCTGAGATTACTTGCAGGTCGTGCTTTCTGCCGGCGAGGTAGACCATCTGGTGCACGTAGTACTCGAAGCGCTGCCACGGATGCGGCATGGCCAGCTCCACCAGATCATCGATTGGCGTGAAGCGCTGCAAATATTTGAAGTGATTCGAAGCAGCCGGGCAGAAAAAATCGCTGTCGATGACATCTAATGCCGACAGTCCGAGAATGGCTATTCGCGGCTTTCTGCTCTGGATAAACAAGCAACGCACAACCATGTAGTCGTCGGGAATCATCGCCCCAGGCAATGCGAAATTAAAAGCAACCGGCTCAGCCCCCTCTAGTTTTTTGGCCAGTTGCGCTTCGAGATACTGCACTCGCCGATGCGTGACGATATCAATCGAGCGGTTTAGAAACACTGCTTCGTTCATCCAGAGAGGGTTCATTAACATGGATGAACCGAGGAGGACTATATTCGGCACTTCTGGGGACTGAAAATACTCCTGCGTAGTCCACCAGGCCCAGCTCCGTGCGGCGGGTATGGCATTGGGATCTACGTGTTTGAACGGATTGGCTAGAAGAAGCCCGCAGT
>DATNRC010000445.1:0-3598 GCA_036703705.1 Candidatus Obscuribacterales bacterium | reverse complement strand
CAGCCAATCCCGCCGACCTTTTGTCGACACTTTCTTCGTCGCACCAGACGCCATTTCAAAAGGCGATCTCGATTGTCATCGGTCAAACTCGATTAGCCGAGATATTGAGTCAGCCTTTCATATTTTTCGACGAGTACGTAGATTCCGGCACTACTCTCAGAAATGCCATCACTTTCTTCAAATGCTACACACCTTCTGTGCACATGAAGCTGGCGTCGTATTACGTCAACGTGCACAACTCGGAGTCGCATGAGAACATCGCAGTCGCGCTCGCTGATGCGGCGAATCAATGGAAATGCCACAAGCTCGGAGCTTATCCGTTCGAAAATCGAGTCGACCTGATCGGGCATTTCTACAGAATTACCGACGAAGAATATGTGCGCATTCGCGTGCGCGACATAGCAGCAGCGCTGGCGAATATTGAGGTACTTCCCACGGATCCGTTCTTCGCTGTGCTTTCAGCCATCAGCCGGCGCAACAATCTGCTGCCATACCTGCGCGAGAGTCTGACACTGAGGGCGGTGCGTGATTATGTTCAAGAACAACACGTACTGAGGCTCTGCCTCTGGCAACTCGAAGTAGCGGTGGGCAATCGCGATCTGGCAGAACTATTGTTTCAGGCTTATGACATGTATGGACCCAGTTGGTCGCCGATGCCCACGGACTATCACTTTGATTTTTACTCGGGCTGCAATGCGCTTGCTCAGCATTTCCAGCAACTGCCTGTGTTCAACACACTGACGAATGCCTATCGCCCGCTGCGCCCATCAATCTTCAAGGCAATCGCCGATATCTTCCAGGCCCGCAGAAAAGCCTGGATTGCAGAAACCAAGGCCAAACTGGAGGAGCGCTATGCCGCCAACAACAATGAAGCTTTCCGCATCCGATATCCTGTGCTCAGCACTTTCCCAGGGCCGAGTCTATGATATTTCAATGGAGCTCAATGAGAAGACTGTAGTCGCCCGAACTCGAATATCTAAGCGGAAGAGAACAGGATTGTGATTTATTCTCGCTAGTCAAGATTGCTTCCGATCCGCGTCTTACACCTGCCAATCGTGCTTCCATCCAAAGCGGTTCTTGAAAAAATAGCGACGTTCGGCGTGTGCTTTTGGGCGAAACAGCGTGAAATTGTCAGGCTCACGCTCCATCCACTGATTTCTTGATCGAGCGCGCGTCCTTCAAAACTTGCAGAGAGTGCTCATAAATCACTTGTTTCATGAAAGTCTGATACGGCACGCCGATGAGCTTAGCGGCAGTTTTCACTACCTTTATCGAATCTCTGTTCCACCGAAAGCTGACGCGTGTTGCTTCAAGCTCCTCCTCCGCCGCATCAATCATGCCTTGAATGCGACGATCTTCTTCTACCGAAAGCTCGATGTCTTCTAATTCTTCATAATGGCGTCTCTTTTTCATATCATCTCAAATTCGAAAACAGGTTATAACAACGACTTCCCTCTTGAATCGATGGCGCCAAAACCAATAAAGCCCATGCGTCTCGGAAAAATTTTCGTATCGGCGGAATTTTTCATTCCATGTCGGCTTCTCGTTGAAAAACAACGCCAATGCATCGTCCACCGTAGTTAAATGCCTCGCAAATATGTGCAGGAGACTCGGATCTACACGATCGTACCGAAAGAAAAATGTGATGCCAGACTCCTTTACGCGCTGGTACTTCGGCACCGAAATCAACCTCTGTAATTGTATGAGGAAAGGAGGCAAATGTCTATACAATCGCCTCACACGCCTTAGACCATCGAGAGAGACAACAACAGAGAGTTTCGCTTCGCTACCGTGCAAGAATTAGTGCTTGCGGAGCAATGGATTGATCGGATCCTCCATGAAAGTTGACAGCTTAGGCGAAGGAGGCGTGCGCATTATCTGTGTTTCTAACGACGTGCGAGTGTAATGGCCCATCCCCAATGGTTCAATCGTTGGCTTGCGAACTGCTTCGAGAGTGATTTGAGAGGACGGTTTCAATGCGAGAGCTTCTTGTCTCACGGCGATGCTCCAGCCCTTGCCACTATCGACGTAATTGAGGCGGGGATCCAGTGCCTCTTTGGCGATTGAGCCGGGCAAAGAGGGTTTGGCACCATAGTAGGGGCGTACATAGTCTCCGGGCTTGATCGTGAAGTAGCGCAGCGCGCGCGGTCCACCGGCGGCGGAAGCACCGCCGATTACTGTGCCGAGGGCGAGATCGAACATAGGACCATCAAAGCCGCGAGCCACTTCATCAGTAGCTTGCTTAAGACTGTGCGCATCGCTGTGATTCCAAGCCTTGGACCAGGCATTGCCAAATTGCTTGTACGGCAGATTCTTTCCTTCTGTAGCGAGGAAAGTGCCCGCTCCGAGCGTCGTCAATCCATACGCCAGTAGTCGGTGGTTCTTTGTGAGCACACCGAGCCCGAGTCCGGCAGCGCCCATAAGCGCTGTTTCGCTCGCCAGGCCCATCGGATTATCGTGCAAGCGCTTTTGAAAAGTGTCGGACATCCCTTTGGCAGATCCGCCGGCAAATACCTCCAGTTCGCGCACGCATGCTGCCAGTGTCTCTGAAGCGTTATGTCGAGCCTCTTCGAATGCCGACTGAACAGGATTGACTTCTTCTTGTCGCTCAACTCGCATAACTGCACCTCAAGAATCGGGGGATGCTCGAATATTAATGCGCCATCCCCCACCTGTCGCTGTTGAATTGTGCAGTTCGAGGCAAGAAGGCTCCGTATTGATTGTGTCCCGGTCCAGCGACGATTTTAGAGAGTGATAAAATGACTATAGACATATGACCATGGTGCTAAGCCTATGAAAAGCAGAGTAAGACACATCGGCGCTGGAGAGTTCAAGGCCAAATGCCTGCAGCTAATGGACGAAGTGGGCAAAAGCCGCAAACCGATTGTCATTACGAAGCGCGGCAAACCAATCGCAAAACTGGTTCCATGCGACGATGAGCCAGAAACCCTCTTTGGGTGCATGAAAGGCTCAGTGAAGGCATACGGCAACATCGTCGATCCCATTGATGTAGAGTGGGAAGCCAATGCCTGAGTTTGCCCCTTTACTGTTGGACACTCACGCCTGGATCTGGCTCATAGACGGCCATCCTAATCTTTCGCCAAATGCGAGAAGATTGATTGACGCCGCGGCTTCTCGCGGAGACGTCTTGATCTCGGCAATATCCGTATGGGAAGTAGGAATGCTCGTACGAAAAGGCAGGCTCGCTCTGGCGATGGACTGCCGACAATGGGTGTCCCAGGCTTTATCGAAGCCGGGCGTTCGCCTCGTTCCGATTTCGGCGGAAATAGCGCTGGATAGCTGTTTTCTGCCGGCGACTCTTCACGAAGATCCCGCCGATCGATTGATTGTCGCCTGCGCTATCAGAGAAGATGCCACCATCCTGACGCACGACATGAAGCTGCTGGCATATGGGCGACAAGGGCATGTTTCCGTCAAGCGCTGCTAGAACGCTGCCGCTTTTGCCTCCTGCAATAAAACTGCAATAAATGGCTTATAGCATGATTGCAGAACACTTCCATCCAGCCTAAAGAAGTGTTCTGAATTACTACGCAGCAACACCCTGGCTCCCTGTCAGCACATTTATTGTTTGGCGCCT
>DATNRC010000444.1:0-11061 GCA_036703705.1 Candidatus Obscuribacterales bacterium | reverse complement strand
CGATTATGCTCGCAAAATATCTGCGTCGATTGTCCGAAGGAAGAGAGCTTCTGAAGCGAGGCACGCAAAAGAATTGGTCGATAAAGACCATTCCGTTTTGCGGATGTAGCCTTACGGCGCTCGAACCCATGGGTGCGCAAGATGGCGGCAGCGAGCAGGCAAAAGTGCGGTTTTTGCTCTGCGTTGCGTCTCAAGCCTCGTTTTTGAGCTACCTCAACGTAAAAACCGGGAACCCCAAGGAGGCGGTTGATCGGGACGTCGAGATTGTTGAGAACAATCGGGGAGAAACCCTCCTGCTCATTGACGAGCAAGATGTGAGTTTCGTTCTCTATGCGTATCCCAAGGCATGGAACGCCCTGGCAGCGACAGCTTGGAGATGAGCCAATACGGCTGGTCGCTCAAAGTTTGAGCCCGGCGTTGCTTTCTTTGATCCAGTCCCATTTCGCAGGCAGTTTTCTCTTCATCGCTTCGTTTATCACTCTTTCTACGCCGCGATTTACGTAGCGGCCATTGTGATTTACGTAATGAACATTGCGAATTCCCGTGTCGAGATCGAAGAATCCATAGGGATTGATTGCGATCGTGCTCAAAACAAAAGCCAATGCCATCAAAATTGCAAACTCCAGGAAGGCAATCAACTCGAGGCGATCGATGCGTTCGCGCTGATCGCTCCAGTGTTTGACGTCGACGCTTATCTGGTCTTTCCAGAAAAACGGGTCGTGGATTTGATAGCGGTACAAAATTGTCCCCTCCTGGTGGAGCGGCAGTAATGTTTCGGGTGTTGCTGTTAGGAAATGCTCATGCAAGCTTTGCACCATAATGTGAAAAAGTTGTGGCATTTCACGATTTTTAGCCAGCTCTGCTTCCGGGGCAGTTAATATCAGTTTTAGTCGCTGCAACTTCTCAATGGCAGCGCATTTATCTGCTTACCAACGGTTGTTGATGCAAAGCGCTACGCTCGAACGAGCGCGCATTGAGCCAGACAGAGGATTAACGAATGCAAACCCTGACGCAGCGCCAGAGTACAGAGAAGGTGTCGGCCGCCGTGCGAAATGCTCTGGTGCGCAACGATTGGAGTCGGGAAGAAATCGCCGAGATTTACCATCAGCCGCTCCTTGAGCTCGTCTTCCAGGCTTCTTGTGTGCACCGGGTTTATCAAGAGACCGGAAAAGTGCAGAAATGCACGCTTCTGTCGATCAAAACCGGGGCCTGCCCGGAAGATTGTGCTTACTGCCCGCAGTCGGCGCGCTACAAGACTGGCGTTGCAGCTGAGCCGTTGATGTCTCCGGAAGCGGTTTTGGATGCCGCGCGCGCTGCCCGAGATGCAGGCAGCACACGCTTTTGCATGGGTGCCGCCTGGCGGGAGGTAAAAGACAACGAGCAGTTTGAAGACGTTCTTAAAATGGTGCGAGGCGTGCACGAGCTTGGGCTCGAAGTTTGCTGCACGCTTGGAATGTTGACGCTCGAACAGGCTAAGCGCCTCAAAGACGCTGGTTTGTCCGCATACAACCACAATATCGACACGAGCGAGCGATTTTACTCGGAAATCATCTCCACGCGCACGTATGAAGACCGGTTGAACACGCTGTCTAATGTCAGACAAGCCGGCATTTCGGTCTGCTGCGGCGGCATTGTGGGGATGGGCGAAACGGCCGACGATCGCATTGACATGCTGCATACGCTGGCTACTTTGCCAGAGCACCCGGAGTCTGTTCCCATCAATGCGTTGGTGCCGGTCGCTGGAACGCCCCTGGAAAATCGTGCGCCTGTGGCGTTCTGGACTTTGCTCCGCACCATTGCAACAGCGCGCATAGCCATGCCGCAGTCTATGGTTCGCTTGTCCGCGGGAAGAAAGGATCTCTCCCATGCCCAGCAGGCACTGTGCTTCCTGGCCGGCGCCAATTCAATTTTCTCTGGAGAAAAGCTGCTCACGACTGCCAATTGCGAAGCTGACGAGGATGACGCGCTGTTTTCCGAGCTCGGACTGGAAGCGCTGGACCCCTTCTCGGATTGCCGGCCCGGAACGCATTCATGATCGTTGAACCGTGAGAAGCCTCTCCCTCAGTTCATTATCATATTGAACGCGGAAGAAACCGACCCCGTCCGGGTCAATGGTTATAAATCGTCGGCTTTGATACGCCCGCTTCGGAAGCGATTTTATCCATACTCGTCCCTTCGTATCTTATGCTGGGCTGGTCGGAAAAGGAGACTTCGCTCTTATTTGCGTGGCTGATCTTTGGGAAAGCGATACTCGAAAAAGTCCTGGAGGTCGGCATCTCTGACTACTCCGTCGCTGGCAAGCCATACTTCTTCGATGCGGTTAACTTTGTGGAAGTGCTTCGGGAGGCGGAATTCGCTTTCAGGGAATTGTGCTTTTTTCCACGACAAAATCTTCACTGTGGTGATGGGAGGTCTGCCAAAACGTGCAAAGATGCGCATTTCCACGGGCATGCCAAATCCGGGCGGAACTGTCGTGTGTCTGCATAACGCTTCTTCCAGTTCTCTGCTCAGGCGAATCTGTCGCGTAACGTGAAACTCGGCACGGGGACTGCCATTGGAATCAAGACATTGATAGCTGGTGCAGTTCAGTCCGCACAGTTTCGCAGTGCCGATGCGCTTCTTCTTGCAATTTTTGATGAAGTTCAAGAACTCTTGCGATCGGACAGTGCGCGCCCAGCTGTCTATGTCTTGCGCATAGCGCGTCTTGTTATCCGGATTTGTAAACTGAACCAGGTGATAATCAGGCTTGACGACAAAGCTCTCGAATACGCCCGTTTCCATCTTCGCGTCATAGAACGATAGCTTCGCCCGGCACTTGCCCTGTCCAATGCATTCGAAGAGAACGAGCCATCCGTCTCTCATCTTTGTCTTTACCGGGGAAAGCGCCGATCGGGTTCGCGTCGATGCCGGAGTGCGCGCCGCCGACTCCGCGCTCGATGGTTTGGAGTTGTTCGCCGCTGCGCTCGATGGTTTGGAGTTGTTCGCCGCCGCGCTCGATGGTTTCGCAGCCCTTGCCGATGTATCCGATTTTGCCGAGTTGTTAGCTGATGCCGGCGCAGCTTCCGAATCCAAAGAGATTCCAGCGTCGATTATCACTGTTGCAAGCACCATGCCGATCTTCCAAATAGCCTGACGTGGGTGCGCCGCAATCAGCTCTCTGTCGATGATCAAGTCTATGGTTCCTACTGCTGCTGTGGGTGACTGTTGCCTGCATGCTCAGTTTGTGAGTTTGTCCGCGCTTTGCCCGACAGCGAGAACGTTCGGCCGGCTTCTTGAATTCTATTCTGAGGCGAGCTTTGGCACAAGAAATCAAATTTGAGGGTAGGGAGCACATCGAGGTGCTGTAAAGCAGAGGCACGCTTCGCTCTCCTCTTTGCTTTACTCTCCGCTTCCTGCTTATGGACTCATTTATGTCTCCTGGATGTCTTTCGGAAATCTCTTGAAAAGCGCCCAAGGATGCGCATATCAGCCCACGCTAAGCTTTTGCTAAGCCTGGCGGCTCATTGCCCAATGTTGCTCCTTGCGCCGCATACCCTTAAAGCGAATCCCGGCGTGCATTTTGCCGGATTTCAAGCGAAGTGAAACAAAAGCGGTTTAGAAGCAGTCGAATGCTTATAGTTCGGAATAATGGCATAATGCGAGCTTTGATCTCGCCTTAGCCATAGACGATGTCGCTTGGGCACGAAGTGAGCTCTTTACCCTGGCTCTCAAGTGTTTTCTGAAAGAACTTCAGGAGGTTGATTTATGTTGAAACGTTTGGCATTGAGTGGGCTTGCATTGGCTGCAGTAACATCGGTCGTCCTGTCCCCCGTCAGCATCGCGGCTGAAGAGCCAGTTACGGTGCAGGAAGTCACCGTCAAGAAGAAGGCAAAAGGTGGCGGCTATAAAGTTTTTGCGCGCGGTACTACTCCAAGTGCCGGCTGGAGCGTTACCCTCAAGCCGAATACGTACGCGCAAGAGCCCGAAGTCTGGGAAATCAGCGCAGTCGGCACAAGGCCGACCGGAGCCTCGGCGACCGTCGTTACTCCGTGGCAGGCGGAAGTGAAAGTGGATCTTGGGAAGAAAACCAAGCAGATAGCCGTAAAGGGCAAGAACACCATCAAGAAGGACGTTCCGCAATAACAACGGCGACAAACGCATTGGAGAGGCGATGTCGGCGCACCCGGCATCGCCTTTTTGCATGCTGATGTCGTCGTTGCGTTTCAGCTTCCGATAACTTGGCGCTGCGTTGCGGCAGGCGAAGGTCTCAATTAATCTGGGTATGTACGAGAATAGAGTCTAATCAATAACATGATCTCCTCAGTGTCCAGATAAATGGAACCCGGAAAGCCACAGGAAAAGACGAAAGGTGTAGGCGAGCTGCTCAAGTCCGCCGCTGCTGCGCTGAAGATGCGCAACTACCCGGAGTGTGAGAGCATTTGCGCGCAAGCTCTCGAGCTCACCGAAAAGGCCAAAGCGGGAGACCACCCCAGCGCATGCATGGCGCTCGAGTTTATGGGCGATGCGCTTACAGGTATGGAAAGGTTTGCGGAAGCTGCCCTGTTCTACAAGCGAGCACTGGAAATGAGCGATCGTTTGTTCGGACAGGACAATCAGGTGTACATTCAAGTCTTGTTCAAGACCGCCAAAACGTACGAGAGTCTCAGTCTTCTCGAGGAATGCGTGCCGCTTTACGAACGGGCATCAAATTTGGCTAGAGATCATCTTGCATACGATCACCCGCTGCGCGACACGATTACGGAAGGATATGCGCATCTCCTCAAGCGCGTGCAGAAGCGCAAGGAAAAGGTCGTCGAAATCATGGATTCGTTTCGGCGCACTAAAGATAAGATGCCCTCTTTTAGTCCGGGGACTCGCGTCACAAAAGAGGGCGATGAAGAGCTCTCGCTTACCGATGAAGAAGTCGCGTCGCAGGGTGGGGACGCAGTCGAAACACAGAAAAGCAGCCACTCTTCAAATGTCTCTGCGGTCCGCGGGTTGCGCGAGAAAGTGCCCATTACACCAACGTCCAGCGAGGCGACATCTCCACTGGCCATGGTTGTCGCCGCAGCAGTCCTCGTCATTGGCGGAGTTGTTGTGTTCTTTGCCGTGCAGCAATTTATGAGCAAGCCTGCGCCTCCCGCCGATGTGAGTGCAGTCACAAGCCCATCTCCTTCTGGGCCAGCAGCCACGGACAGCGGCATCGGCGCTGTTAAACAAACCTATTCATCTGTGGACGGGCGCAAGAAAATCAAACTCGGAGAGCGCGGTGCCATTCTGGAATATGGCAGCGGAGAGATGACTCTCAAGCTGGGGCAAGGCTCCTCTTGGGACAGCTCGAAGGAGGGAGAAGCAGTCACCTTGACCGAGGGACCGAACGGTTTGATTGATGAGCAAGGAACCGTGCTGTATCCCGACGATGCACCCGAGCATCGCGTGAGGCTCAACATGCTGTCCGTGGCTTCTGGTCTGGAAAGAATGTTCGCTCTTCGTGGCAGTTTCCCTCAGTCGGCCGATGCTCTGAGGGAGATGAACGTCGAGTATAAAAACCCAATCACCGGCACGGTCGAGGTGCCGGTAATTCAAAACTTCAAAGGTGAGCAGGGGTGGAATCCCAGTAATCCAGCCGAAAAGTCCACTTTCGCCACCTCGTTCGAGCAGGGAAATCCCTGGCCCAACGAGCCTCCTCTCTTGCCCGGCGCCATTCATTGCTTCGTCCTTTGCAAACCAGAAGAAAGCGGCTCGGCGACTCCGTTTCGTGGTCTGGTAGCCTTCATTCATGCAGGCGATCGCAACGGCAACATTCTCATGCTGGAGAATAAGAAAGCATACTTACTCACGCTTACGCCCGGCGGTCGTGCCGCTACATTCGGACTCTCCCAATTGCCTCTCGTGGACAGCTCCAGGGCCGTCCTTGTCATCAAACCACAAGGCAAATAGAGTTTGTTGGGGAGCCGGCGGCAAACGCATTCAGCACACGAGTCTGCCGCACAGCACAACACACAAGTTCAGTACACAGACACATTTCTTCGCGCTGCTCGCGCACTCCCTTGCAATCCGGGGCAGCTGTGTTACTATGGCTGCGTCCATTGGGCGCGTCGCCCTTGTTTAGAGGCATTTTTTGTGTTGATGAGCTCTGTGAAACTTGGCTGGTGGAGCTGGTTTAAACGACCGGGTAAGCCAGGCCGGGTTAATTGAGCGCAGATAGAGTTCGACCCGAAATTTTGAGACCGCAGGCTTACCCGATGAGAGCAGCGGTCTTTTTGCATGCAGCGAAATTCGGGGACAAGAGCAATGCCCAAGATGGTAAACAAGCAACAGAAATCATCGGATTCTTCCCTGTCATCTGACGAGACCACCAAGTCGAGCCGCCCAGATGGAGCATCGAAGCCTTATGCCATCTGCTTCTCCGCGGACTTTGGTACGCCCCTTTCGCTCTTTCACAGATTGAGCGCTGCCTCTGAAAATGCGTTCCTGTTCGAAAGCACTGAGGGTGACGGGCGGCTGGCAAGATATTCGCTTCTGGGTGTGGACCCTCTCATTACGGTGACCTTCCAGGAGGAGGCGGCAGAAGTGCAGGATCTGCTTGCCGGTGATACGAGGCGAATGCGTTATCAAAACCCGGTTGCAATGCTGAGGCAGCTCATTCACGACCACCCCGTGCCGTCACACCCTCTGCTCGAAGATTGTCCTTTTGCGGGCGGTCTGGTCGGTTATATGGGCTACGGCGCGACGACATTCCTGGAACGCATCCCCAGGCAAAAGGCTGATCCTGCTGGCGTTCCTATGGGACATTACGGGCTCTACGACTCCGTCGTCGTATTCGATCATCAGTACAGGCGCGTGACATTTTTCTCCGCGCGCGGCAAGGAGCACGTTGATTCGATCGTTGCGCGGGCGTTGCGCCCGGAGGTCCTGCCTCCTTTACGTCTCACGCGAGCCGAAATGAGCGAGGAGGAGTTGTTTGAAGACGTCGAAGGACCGTTTACCAGAGCCAGTTTTATGGCGGCTGTCGAACGCGCCAGAGAATACATCTGCGAAGGACAAGTGTTTCAGATTGTGGTTGCTCAGCGCTTTTCAATGCGTTGCTTCTCCGACCCAATTGATGTCTATCGTGCGCTCACTGCGATTAATCCTTCTCCTTATGCTTATTTCCTCAAATGCCCTGGCTTCGCCTATGTCGGTTCTTCCCCTGAGACGTTCGTGCGCAGCTCCTGCCGTGATGTGTTCCTCAGAGCCATCGCCGGCACCAGACCGCGTTGTACGGACACAGCTGCCGACATGGAGATGGAAAAGGAACTGAAATCGAGCGAGAAAGAAATGGCGGAGCATCGCATGCTGGTTGATCTCGGGCGCAATGATCTGGGCAGGATATGCCGCCCGGGAACGGTAAAAACGGGCGAAATAGCATGCCTTACGCGATACACGCATGTTATGCACCTTGCCACCGAGATAAGTGGCGACCTCGCCCAGGGCAAAGACTGCTTCGACGCCTTTCAGAGCTGCTTTCCCGCGGGCACGGTTTCAGGAGCGCCAAAAGTGAGAGCCATGCAGCTCCTCTCTGAGCTCGAGCCCGAGCAGCGCGGCATTTATTCGGGCGCAATTGGCTACTTCGATTGTCGCGGCAATATGGACGGCGCCATCGCTATTCGTTCGGCGCTAATCAAAGACGGTATGGCTCACGTCAACGCAGGCGCCGGCATCGTCTATGACTCTGACCCGGCGATGGAATACGCGGAGACGAGAAATAAGGCCAAGAGCGTTTTGCAGGCGGTCAAAATCGCCAACCAGCACCTGGAGGGCGCCTGAGATGAAAGTGATGATCATCGACAATTATGATTCTTTCACGTTCAACCTCTATCAGATGATCGTGCCTCTCCTCCAGGAGGGAACGGTTGTTGAGGTATACCGCAATGACGCCATCGACATCAAAACCGTGATCGGCGAGCGACCGACGCACGTCGTGCTGTCACCTGGACCGGGACATCCGGCCATAGAGGGCGATTTCCGCGTATGCAAAGAAATCATTTTGCGAAGGCGTGACATTGGATGCTCATTGCTTGGCGTGTGCCTGGGTCATCAGGGAATCGTTCATTACATGGGCGGAACAGTTGTGCGCGCGCCGCAGATCGTGCACGGCAAATCAAGCGAGATCCGCATTGAAGACCCGTCGCCTCTGTTTGATGGGATAAGGAGCGGTTTTTCAGCGATGCGCTATCATTCGCTGGTCGCATCGCCTGAGGGCTTCCCCGAAGAGCTGTCTGTGACAGCCAGAGAAGCCGATCACGGATTGATCATGGCATTGCAGCATAAGTCTGAGCCGATTTATGGAGTGCAATTCCATCCTGAATCGATCGGCACACCGGAAGGCGCAAAGATGCTGAGGAATTTCATTGAGCTATGCTAGGGCGCGGCACCATATCTGATATCGTCAACTGTCGCCTTCCTGAGAGCGAGATAGTGGCTCAATTGTCGGCTCTTGCACCTGAGAACATCGATGCCGATCTGATTGCCTCCTTCGTTGAGGAAATTCGGGCGACAACGCGCGCCACCGATTTGAATATGCTTGCGAGGTTTGATGACGTTCTCGATTGCAGCGGCACAGGTGGCAGCGGTCTTTCTCACTTCAATACTTCCACCCTTTCAGCGCTGGTGCTCGCTGCGGCAGGAGTTCGGGTTGCTAAATTCGGCAACAGGTCATCGCGGGGCGGGTGTGGCAGTTTCGATCTGCTGGAGGCTGTGGGTATTCGGACGTCACCGCACCTGGAACACGTGTGTGAGCTTCTGGAAACGGTGGGATTGGCATATCTGTTTGCGCCGCGTTACTATCCTTGTCTGGCGAAACTTGCGCCTGCCAGGCGGCAGATTGGGAAAGCGACAATCTTCAATTACATCGGACCATTGCTCAACCCCGTCGCGCCGAGATATCGCGTTTTTGGCGTGAGCAATGCCGCCATCTGCCGTGCGGCGGCACAATATCTTTGCCGAAATGGCATAATCCGAGCCTTTGTAGTGCGTTCTTACAACGGTTTGGATGAGTTGATGCCAGGCTCTGCCAATCTTGTGTACGAGGTGGCGGGAGGCGACATCACTGATGTATCAGCGCACTTCGGCGATGCGCCATCGCCGCCGCGCCCGAGCGACGCGCCATCGTCGCCGCTCAGAGATGCGCAATCGTCGGCCAGCGCCAGCGATGCGCAATCGTCGCCGGGGCTTGGCGAGGCGCAATCACCGCCGCGCGTCAGCGATGCGCAATCGTCGCTGCGGCTTGGCGAGGCGCAATCACCGCCGCGCGTGGTCAATCGCCATGCATTGCAGGGGTCGAGCGGTGCAGAACGTCTATTGGCTCAGCCTCTGTCAGTTTCGGACAATGTGCGCATTTTTTACGATTTGATTGAGGATCCCGATTCCCATCTGTTCTTTCGCGATCTCGTGTGTATGAATGCCGGTGCGGGTCTGATGGTTGCCGGTAAGGTTTCGACGATTGGAGAAGGTATCGCCACCGCTCGCGCCCTCTTGAAGGACGGCGCGGCGAAGGAGAAGTTCGAAGCGCTGCGAGGAGGTACCCATGTCATCAGTGCTTGATGAGATTCTGGACAATAAGCGGAAAGAGTTGCAAGAAAAGCATCGAACAGGATCGCTCGCGGCCCTGAAGGAGCTGGCGACGGTCACCGATGGGGCTTTCAAAAGCGCTCTGGACAAGGAGGGCGTCAACATCGTTGCCGAAATCAAACCGCGCTCTCCTTCGATGGGAACGCTCAGAAAAACCGTCGATCTGACCAATATACTCGCCAGTTACGGCCGATACGCGCGTGCAATTTCCGTTCTTACCGACCAGAAATACTTCGGTGGCAGCATCGATCTCCTGGCGCATGTGTCCACAACGTCGCATCTGCCGACGCTGTGCAAGGATTTCATTCTCGATCCGCGCCAGTGCTATGAAGCTAGAATTGCCGGCGCCGGCGCCGTGCTTTTAATTGTAAAGGCGCTTGATGATGCGCTTCTCGGCGATTTGCATTCCACAATCAATGAACTGGGAATGACTGCGGTCGTGGAGGTGCAGAACGAGAATGAGCTCGAGCGCGCTCTAGCTGTCAATCCATCTGTGATTCTCGTCAACAACAGAAACCTGGATACGATGAAAATCGATCTTGCCACCTCCGAGCGTTTGGTTCCGCTGATTCCAAAAGCCGTGACGAGCATCTCCGCGAGCGGCATTGAGAGCAGAGCGGACATCGAGCGGTTGCTGCCGATCTGCAATAACTTCCTCATCGGCTCCAGTCTCATGCAGTCGGAAAACATCGAAGCCAAGCTGCAAGAGCTGATCGGTGTGACGTCAGTATGCTGAACATGAGGCGGCGATGACAAAAATGGGGATTTGCGGAACACGGGATTGCATGACAAAACTGGAGATCCGCGGAACGTAAGGTTGCGATGAAAAATGGAGTTCTGCCGAACAATGAGGTGGCGATGATGAAGATTAAGATCTGCGGCATAACAAACGAAGACGATGCGGGCATCGCGATCAGTTGCGGTGCGGATTTTCTCGGCTTTATCTTTGTGCCTGCCAGTCCGCGATCCGTAGCGCCCGGCGTGGCTCGGCAAGTCATACAAAACGCCCGTGGTAAGGTCAAAGCCGTGGGAGTCTTCAGAGACAGTCCGCTTGATCTTGTGATGGATGTGGCGGTGGAGGCAGGTCTTGATTGCGTTCAATTGCATGGTTCGGAAGCACCTGAAGTCTGCGCCGATGCCCGCGCGCGTATAGGCAAGCCAGTCATCAAAGCCCTAGAAATTGCTTCTGAAAAGGATTTGGCGGTGGATGTGTCGCGCTACAGAGGTGCAGTCGATTACTTATTGTTCGATCGCCCAAAGGGATCGACCGAGCCAGAGTGGCTGACCATGGCGGTTGGAAAGGTTATGGAGATCGGGAGCAGCATCGATGTTCCGTACTTCTTCGCTGGAGGTCTCAATCCTTTCAACGTCAGCGACGTCGTCAGGCGGATCAAGCCCTTTGCCGTCGATGTTGCTTCCGGTGTGGAGAGCGAGCCTGGAAGGAAGGATCATGTGAAGCTGCAGGAGTTC
>DATNRC010000443.1:0-6018 GCA_036703705.1 Candidatus Obscuribacterales bacterium | reverse complement strand
CGGCCTCAATCGGCAAGATTCCCTTTGTGATTACGGACCTCGCATCCGCCGAATTGATCAAGTATTCTGCTAATGCCTTCCTGGCCATGAAAATCAGCTTCGCTAACGAGATTGCCGGGCTTTGCGAAAAAGTGGGCGCTGATATAAGGCAGGTTGCGCCCGGCATTGGCTTGGACAACCGCATAGGCAAAGCTTTCCTCAACGCCGGCGTGGGTTGGGGCGGCAGTTGCTTCGGCAAAGACATCAATGCTTTGATTCAAGTCGCTCGCGAATACAGCTATCCGACGCCGCTGCTCGAAGCGACGTTGTCCGTCAACGAGCGGCAGCGCCTTTGCGTTATCAAAAAACTGCAGGACGATTTGAAGATCATAAAAGGGCGGACGATCGGCTTGATGGGGTTGTCATTCAAGCCCAATACGGATGATCTGCGTGATGCCCCCAGCCTGACGCTCGCTCGCCATCTGCTCAAAATGGGTGCCCAGGTGAAAGTTTACGATCCTGTGAGCAATGGGAATTGCAAACGGGCATTTCCTGATCTCGAAGTGCTCTACTGCAGCGATCTCGAAGAACTGGCACACGACTCGGATGCTCTCGTGCTCGTCACCGAGTGGGAGGACTTCAGCAAAGCCAATTGGAAAGAGCTCGTGAAACTGATGCGCTGGCCGCTTATCATTGACGGGCGCAATTCACTTCCTGACGAGTTGCTGGTCAATGAAGGCGCAATTTATAGAGGTATCGGACATTGAGACTGCTCATCACAGGCGGTGCGGGATTCATTGGTTCACACCTCGTTGATCGAATGCTCTCGGAAGGGCATCATGTGACAGTGCTCGATAATTTGATAACGGGCAATTATCAAAACATCGCCGGTCATTTGTCCAACAGCAAATTCGAATTCATTCATCACAATGTGAGCAATCACATTCATTTGATTGGCGATCTGGATTGGGTAATTCATTTTGCGTCGCCGGCAAGTCCCGTGGATTATCTTAATCTGCCCATCGAGACTTTGAAGGTCAATTCGCTCGGCACGCACAATACGCTTGGTTTGGCGCTGGCCAAAAAAGCGAAATACTTCCTTGCTTCGACATCTGAAGTCTATGGTGATCCGGAAGTGCACCCGCAAAAAGAAACGTACTGGGGGCATGTGAATCCCGTAGGTCCTCGTGGCGTTTACGACGAATCGAAGCGATTCGCGGAAGCGCTCACAATGGCCTATCATCACAAACACAATCTGGATACGCGCATCATACGAATATTCAATTGCTATGGACCGCGTTTGCGCGTCAATGACGGCCGCGTTGTATCCAACTTCATCGAGCAAGCGCTTCTCGGCAAGCCTCTCACCGTATATGGTGCCGGACAGCAGACGCGCAGCTTTCAATACGTTTCAGATCTTGTCGAAGGCATTTGCCGTTTGATGAACGTGAGCCATCACGATCCGGTCAACCTGGGCAATCCCGAGGAAAAAACCGTCCTCGAGCTGGCTCACATCATCAAGGAACTGACGGACTCCCAGTCGGAGATTGTCTTCAAACCGCTGCCCGAGGACGATCCCAGGCGCCGTTTGCCGGACATCACCAAAGCAAAAGCGCTTCTTGATTGGTCTCCCAAGACCGACCTCGTCGACGGGCTGAAGAGCACGATTGCCTGGTTTCGCGAGCAATTGGTGACGGCAAAATGAACGGCCGCGGAAGTTTCCCGAAAGAGCTTCCCGAAATGAGCTCCCACAGCAGCTTCCCGAGATAAGTTCCCGAAGCAGTCCGCGACATAAGCTCCCGCAGCAGCTTCCCGGAATCAGTTCCCGACGCGGCTTACCGCAGCAACTGCCCGGAAACAACTTACTAGGATTAACCCCAGGGCCGCTTCAGGCATACGGTTACCGACTTTCACCGCCGCTTGCAGTATCGTCATGGTGAAGGGCAGTCGCAGGGCGCGAGGATTGGTTTATGAATAAATTGAAGGCTATCGGTGCGGGAGTTTTGGCAGCTGGCTCAATATTCTGTTTTTCCGCGGCATGGAACAATTCGGTGGCCCGCGCCGTTGAGGACAGGAGTGATCGTCCCCACCTGGACCTGGCATTTTGCATCGACACGACAGGATCGATGGGGGGCGAGATTGAAATAGTGAAAAAGAAGACAAAGGAGCTCGTGGCCAAACTGGCGAGCGGCAAGCCGGCCCCCGTGGTCAGAGTGGGACTGGTTGCCTTCAGAGATCGCGGCGATGAGTATGTGACCAAGGTTTACCCGTTCTCCGAGGACATAGACAAAGTCGTAAAGGACATCTCCGATTTGCGGGCTGACGGCGGAGGCGATGCGCTTGAAGCTTTAAATCAGGCTCTGCATGCCTCTCTCCACGATCTTCACTGGACGGAAAACAAAAAGGCTTCGAAGCTCCTTTTCGTCATAGGCGATGCCGGTCCGAAGAATTATCCCAATGATTACAACTGGGAGACAGAGACAAAGCAGGCAATTTCGCGCGGCATTCAGATCAACACCATCGCTTGTGACGGTTTGGACAGCCTGGGCAATTCAGTATTTCAGCGCATAGCCAAGCTTGCCGACGGGAAATTCGAGACGCTTGCTTACAGGCAAGAGGTAGTCAACGCCGCCGGAGAGAAGGAAACGCTCATCACTTCGGGCGGAGCGACTTACAGACTGAAGAAAGGCGCAGAGTCCGAATGGAAGGCAGGCGCGTCGGAGCTGGCGGCTAAAGGTTTGGCCGACAAAGTGACCGCTTCTGCTGCACCGGCTTCGCCTGGAAGATTGAGATCCTATCTTGGCGGTCCGAGATTGAGCGGCGCTACCTCTGGAACAATCGTGCCCGCCGCCACGGGTGGTGCCGAATTTGCCGACAGTGCAAGTTTGGGCGCCGTAGCCGAACGCGCCGCCGACCGGAGGGACAGCAATCTGGACGAGCTCATGCTCAATCTTGCGAAGGCGAAAATGAAAAAAGACAGTGCTGTTGAATACAAGAAATAGGTGATTGCTTCTCAGAAAGGGCGCAAGGAACAAGCAATGCTGAAAGATAGGTTTGGTTAACTGGCGAGAATTCGCCGAGCGCAACCAGAAAAGACAGACAAGCCGTTGCATCCCCGGGCCACGGCTTGTCTTTCGTTATCATCATTGCTGCGGGATTAATCTTTGCTTCCGCCAATGCGCAGCTGATTGCACATTTCCGGCTCAGCCGTTGAATTAACGGCATGGGACTTCTACGAAAAGGGGGAATTCCACCAGTGACCTGAATCACCGCTCCTTCCTATGATAGGAGCAATCCCTGGAAATCCCTCCAGTCCCCTGTTGAATGAGGCATCCCGATGGGCCAATTTGACCGTATTCAAACGGCTGAGCAGAACCCCCCGCCACAAAAGGACGGTGTGGGCAAAGTTGTCGATGAAGTTTCAAGCAGTATCTTTGGCTATTTCAAGCGCGGGCGCAAGCACGTAGAAGAGCAAGTTCAAAACATCGATACGGAAGCTTTGCAAAAGCAAATGCGTGGTGTCGGTGAGGAAGTCCAACGCCATGTGCAAAGAGAAGCGCAAGGACTGCAGGAAGATGTCGACAAAGCCCGAAGAGGAGATCCTTCCGCGCTCATCAACCGTGGAATGGACATGGCCGGCAAGTATAGCGCCCCCGGTGTTGCCTTCAACACCGCAAAAAGGTTCGGCGTATTCAATAAACTGCCTGGCTTTGTCGAACGCGGTGCCGAGGAATTGACGAAAGTCGACACTAAAGGTTTTGTCGACAATGTGGACAAGATTTTCACGACCGTCGACGCAAACAAAGACGGCCACCTCGAGAAAGCAGAAATCGAGGAGGCGAAGAAGGACAAAATATTCTGGGCTCAGTACGCTTTCACACTCAAGTATCTCGGCGATAAGTATGACACTCTCACTTCATTGAGTAATGACGAATGGTTTGGCGAAAGCAAAATTTCGCGCGAGGACATTAGCGCGCTGCGGCATGCACGAGAGAATGGTACTGGCTTCGGTACCGCATTCGGCCATGCGGCCGATGGCGCGATAAGCGGCATTTTACCGTCCGCCCTGGCAGCGGGAGGAGCTGCGGCCTTGTCCAGTCGTTCGTTGCGCCCGTCACCCGGATCGATCAAGGTGGGTCTCATTACCGGCGCCGCAGTGCTCACCGCTTCGACAATCTACGGAGCTGCAGATTACCTTTTGACCCGGCGCGGCAAGCTGGAAACGACGATTAAGGATCTGGGATAGAATCACCGAGCGCAAATCTTCGGCATTCGAAATTCCTCACAAATTCCCAACGTCTTTTGTTGAGACTGAATTTGGCCAAGGTTTTGTAGGTTTGGGTGTTGGCGCAGGAGCAAACTGACGAAAGTTCCGGATGCCTCCGTGGCATCATATGCGATACCGTCTCCTCGGGCGGCGTCTAAATCGAAGTCACAGCCAACGCATGCAACACTATGGACTTAACCTGGCTTTGGTGAGGTTCAGCTTGGTATAGTATCCAGTCTGTCGTTCAAATATGTGAAATCAAGAGGATTTGTATGATGACGTTAAAGCGTGTGCGTATCGCTGTTTCTGCTGCCTGTGTCGCCCTTCTGACGTGCGGACAAATGATGGCGGTGGCTAAGCAGTCATCGTCTGCGACGAAGAAGGCTTCCGAAGCATCCGTCTCGGCAGCGCCGCTCGAGGCGGCAATTCGCGCTCAGCTTACTGCGCTGGCTGCGGCTGCCTCGGCTGGAGACGCCGAAAGAATGGCGGCATTATGGGCGATTGACGGCGTGTATGTGGACGAAGACGGCATCGCCACTCATGGTCGAGATTCGATCCATGACCGTTTCGCGACTGCTCGCGCGCGCGTGCCCAAAGTGAATTTGAAGCTCATGCCCTCAACAATTAAAGCAGTCTCTCCTGATGTCATCTGGGCGGAAGGGACGACGGTAAGAGAGACGCCGGCCGGACCAGAGGCCACGACCAGATTTACGATGCTTTTTCAAAAGCGGGATGGCAATTGGGTGATTTCGTCTGCCACGGAAACAGCTTTGTTGTCCCAGCCGACATCCGATCACCTGAGCCCGCTAAGCTGGCTCATCGGTGACTGGACCGCTCAACGCGGCGATGCCAAAGTACAAATGACTGCCGACTGGGCCGGCAAAGGCAAGAATTTCATCACTTGCAAATTCCTGTCTGAGGAGCCAGGCAAACCGGAGAAGAAAGATATGCAGGTCATCGGCTGGGATCCGACCATAGGCAAGATCGTCTCCTGGCATTTCGACTCGCAGGGCGGCTTTGGCTACGGCACCTGGGAGAAAAAGGGCAATCAGTGGGTAGTCAAGACTGAGGGCGTGGAGCAGACGGGGACCCGCACGTACGCCACAAACCTCATTTCCCTGGAAGGCGACGGCAAATTCTCCTGGCAGTCGATTGCGCGCAATGTGAATGGCACTCCAGTTCCGGATACCGAAGTGCTTGCTGTACAGCGGGTGACCAGGTAATCACGACCGGCAAGAGGACACGAGGGAAAGAACAATGAAAGTGCTCGCAGCTGTAACAGCGATTTCGATGAGTTTGATTCTTGTCACGCCCGCCTTTGCCAGGGGCGGATTTGGCGGCGGATTCGGCGGCGGCGGGGGTGGCGGTTTCCGCGGCGGCGGGGGAAGCTTCGGCGGCTTTCGCGGCGGCGGTGGAGACTTCGGCGGCTTCCGCGGCGGCGGTGGAGACTTGGGCGGCTTCCGCGGCGGCGGTGGAGACTTCGGCGGCTTCGGAGGACGGTCGGAGCCGACAAGCTTCGGCGGCGGCTTCGGCAACCTTGCTCAAGAACGTGCCGGCGACATTGGTGGCTTTGGAAAAGGCGGAGACTTCGGCGGATTTGGCAAGGGCGGTGCCGGCGGGTTCGACGGCGGCTTTGCCAATCATCCCAATTACGGCGGTGGCGGCTTCAAGCCCGGACAGGGCGGATGGGCGAATCAGCCGAATAGAGCCAACAACTGGGGCGGCGGCTCGCACCTGCCGACAGACAACGGCTTCGGCAATATGTCGAAATG
>DATNRC010000442.1:0-12179 GCA_036703705.1 Candidatus Obscuribacterales bacterium | reverse complement strand
TGTCAAGACCGCGCGCGGCTTTCTGGGCGATGACACATTCGTGATGTATCTGGGAGACAACCTGATCAAAGACGGCGTCGGTCCGCTCGTCGATCGCTTCAACGAGAGCAGCGCCGACGCTCTCATTCTTCTCAAAGAAGTGACCAACCCGAGCTCGTTCGGTGTGGCGGAACTGAACGGCAACGGGCGCATTCTCTCGCTCGAAGAAAAGCCGCAAAAGCCGAAATCAAACCTCGCGCTCGTCGGCGTTTATCTCTTCAACAGAAAAATTCATGACGCCATCGATCAAATCAAGCCCAGCCGGCGCGGAGAGCTCGAGATAACGGACGCCATTCAGCAGCTCATCACCACCAAACATCACGTAGACAGCCATGTCCTTAAATCCTGGTGGCTGGACACCGGCAAGAAAGACGACATGCTGGAAGCCAATCGTGTTGTGCTCGACGAGATGACCGATGTCTCAATGCTCGGCGAAGTGGATGCGCAATCGCGCCTGTCCGGTCGCGTGCATGTCGGCAAAGGAAGCAAATTGATTAATTGCATCGTCAGAGGTCCCGCCGTTATTGGCAACGACTGTATCTTGCAGGACAGCTATGTGGGCCCGTTTACATCAATAGGGGACGGGGCGCGCGTCACGCACGCCGAAATCGAGCATTCGATTCTGCGCGAGAAGTGCCAAATCATCGATTTCAACGGGCGCATAGAAGACAGCCTCATCGGCATGAATGTGGAGCTTACAAGGAGCCACAGCAAGCCTGTTGCTTTCCGCTTGATGCTCGGCGACGACAGCAAAGTGGAAGTGGTTTGAAGAACAGATTTTTCCACGATATTTGAGGCGCGCTCACCATACGCTGCAAAAATGAACGCTATAAGGTTCAACGCTTTTGCCGCTGCAATCAGTCGAAAAGTGCGAAAAGCCCTTTCAATGGGCATTCTTGAGCTTGGATGCTTTTGCGGGGCTTGAACCATATAGGGTTCAAATACGCAGCGCCCGGAAATGATCACCGCGCCCTGCGCTTTGCGCCCTTTAGGGTTCAAAAATGCGCAGCGCCCTGATGCGCAGCGCCTTGAAAAGAATCACCAAGCCCCTGCGATTTGCGCCCTTTAGGCTTCAAAAATGCGCAGCGCCCTGAAAACAATCACGACGCGCGGCGCTTTACGCGAACGCCACGCAGCTTAAGTAATATTCACAGGCCTGATCACGTATATTATCCAAGCAACGTTGATCAAAGCCGTCTGTCAAGCGAAAATCGTGTCAATGTGAAGGTGCTTAAAGCGCTGGCTGGCACCAGGCATTGTCAATCCTGTTTACATAGCGAGGATCATTCCATGCGCGCGATGCAACTGCTCGTCACTGGTGGTTTGGGGTTTATCGGCAGCAATCTCGTAAGGCATCTTCTGAGAACCTATCCTAACTACACAGTTATCAATCTCGACGCAGTGACATACGCAGGCCACCCGGAAAATCTCAAAGACGTGGAAGCCAATCCGCGCTACAGATTTGTCAAAGGCCGCATCGAGGATGCAAAGCTGGTCGAAGGGATTGTCTCCGGCAAGATGTTCGGTCGCATAGACGGCATTATCAATCTGGCTGCCGAGTCTCATGTCGATCGCTCCATCAATGACCCGTCGGTATTCGTGCGCACCAACATAATGGGCACGCAGGTGCTTTTAGATGCCGCCTTCAAATACGGGCGGACCGTGGTCGCGGCTGCAGCCAACCGCCCGGAATTCTCGATTCGCTTTGTGCAGGTCTCGACGGACGAAGTGTATGGATCGCTCGGTCCAACAGGGTATTTCACTGAAGAAACACCGCTTCAGCCGAACAGCCCTTACTCGGCAAGCAAGGCAGGCGCAGATTTGCTCTGCCGCTCCTACTTCCACACATTCGGCTTCCCCGTCATGATCACGCGTTGCTCCAACAACTACGGTCCATATCAGCATCCGGAGAAGCTCATCCCGCTCTTCATCATGAACGCCATGGAGGGCAAGCCTGTTCCCGTCTATGGTGACGGTCTGAACGTGCGCGATTGGCTGCATGTGGAAGATCATTGCCGGGCCATCGATCTCGTCTTCCACAACGGGCAGCCGGGCGAGGTCTACAACATCGGCGGCAACAACGAGCGCAAAAACATCGAGATTACCCGTCTCATCCTTTCCGAGCTCGGACGCTCGGAAGATCTGATCAAGTATGTTGCGGACAGACTGGGACACGATCGGCGGTATGCAATCGATTCCAGCAAAATCCAGGAAGAGCTCGATTGGACTCCGCAACATTCCTTCGAAACTGGGATCCGGCAGACAATAGAATGGTACAAAAATAATCAAGGGTGGTTGGCGAGCGTAACAAGACAGAAGGAACAACTGACCTTCGACGCTTCACCGACAGCAATCAACACGGCAGGTGTGGCGGGGGCGGTTTAACGTTTCCGCGAAGGGAAAGGTCCAGGAAGACAAATGAAACTTCTAGTCACCGGCGCTGGTGGCATGCTCGGGCAAGCTCTCGTGCCTTGCTTGGAAGCGCGCAATCATCAAGTGATCGATCTGCCCAAAGAAAAGCTCGACGTCACCAATTACAATCAGGTGCTTGACTATGTCGCCTCCGAGGCGCCGGACCTGGTCATTCATCTTGCTGCCTATACCAAAGTCGACCAGGCGGAATCGGAGTCGGGCTTAGCTTACCTCATCAATGGATACGGCACGGAGAATCTCGCCGTCGCCTGCAACAAGCACCATTTGCCGATGCTGTATATCAGCTCCGACTATGTCTTTGACGGCGAGCAAAAATCTCCTTATACGCCATGGGACCGCACGCGGCCGCTGTCTGTTTATGGCAAATCAAAGCTGGCAGGCGAAAAAGCCGTGCAGCGTCATCTCACCGATTTCTACATCGTAAGGACGAGCTGGCTGTATGGGCCGAATGGCAAAAACTTCGTCGACACCATCCTCAGCATGGCTGAGCAACGCAACAGTCTGAGAGTAGTATCAGACCAGATCGGCACTCCTACATGCACATTGAGCCTGAGCGAAGTGATTGCCGATCTTATCGTTACCGAGCGCTGGGGCATTTATCACGCCTCGGATGACGGGATAACGAGCTGGTATGAATTTGCCAAAGAGATTGTGCGCGGCCTTCCTGTCGAGGTCATTCCCATTGAAACGAAGGACATGCCGCGACCTGCCACGCGGCCGAAATATTCGGTCTTAGATAAAACAACATTGATTAACACTATCGGGCGGGAGCTCCCTTCATGGCAGGAGTCGCTGCACACCTACCTTCAGCTGAGAGCGATACGCCAACCTGTGTAGCTTCCAATAAATCGAGGCTACTTGGCATGTTATTCTATTGAGTCGTAGAGCAAGATTCCGTAAGGTTGCAGCATTCCATCCATGAATACCGTCTCATCTGCTAACATTCTCGTGCCCTTATCCAATGAGGCAATTGGGAAGGATTACGTGCGCGACATATCCGTTCAAGACTATTCCAAGAAAACCGTCATTGACGGAGTGCAGCTTGTCAATCTCAATCTGTTCGTTGACGACGGTGGGGCACTCGCCGAAATCGTGCGCCTTGACGATCAGGGAAATTTGCAGGCTTTCCCTCAATTCAAGGTTAAGCAGAGCACATATTCGCAAGTCCTTCCGGGCTCAATAAAAGCTTTCCACTTACATTACAACCAGGAAGACGTCTGGTTCGTCGTTCCGTCAGATCGCCTTCTTGTTGGCTTGTTTGATGCCCGCGAGAAGTCCCCTACATATAAAAAGTCCATGCGTTTCGTCATGGGCGCCGGGCGCGCGCAAATTCTTTATATTCCGCGCGGCGTCGCTCACGGTCTGGCCAATCCATGGCAGAACCCGGCCAATATGATTTATTTCGTCAATCAGTGCTTCAATCCGGATGCACCTGATGAGTATCGTCTGCCCTGGAATGAATTGGGCGACGACTTCTGGGAATTGAAGAAGGGCTAAAATTTCGCTTGTGCCAATCCGCTGCGTGATCACTGCCAGTCATCGTTTTCGCGCAACGCAGCTAGAGTTCATAATTCAAACCGGATCTCTCAATCAACTTTGTTGCCATCGTGACTGGCATCGACGATACTATGAGCTGCCTGACGTCGGATATGGAGCGTTTTGTCAGAAATGACATAAAAACCGCGTTCAGATGGCTACTTTAGGGCGAGTTATGTCATATTTGACATAGAATTTCTGAAATCTTATGTCAAATTTGACATAAGCATTTTCGCCCACTTCTTACCTCTATGGCCGTATTGGTTTACTTATCGGATCGTCATGAATGCCGATTCTCACCGCAGTTGACCATCGCTCTAATGCTGTCGTATTGGTTTACTTATCGGATCGTCATGAATGCCGATTCTCACCGCAGTTGATCATCGCTCTAATGCTGTCGGGCCGGACCTCTCGTGAGGATGCTGAGCGATGGCATTCACCCTAATCATTGACCATCGCTCTAATGCTGTCGGGCCGGACCTCTCGTGAGGATGCTGAGCGATGGCATTCACCCTAATCATTGGGCATCGCTCTAATGCTGTCGGGCCGGACCTCTCGTGAGGGCTCACTTATGCTCGGCAAGCCATGCTTTGACAACAGCGTCGGCAACATGCTGATGCACTTCGCGATCGAGAATGCTGGGCACGAGGTTATCCAATTTCGTCTGCCCCGCAATTGCATGCGCTGCTGCTATTTTCATGCCATCCGTAAAGTGCGTGGCGCCGACCCTGAGCGCACCACGAAACAATCCCGGGAAGGCGAGCGCATTGTTGATTGTTCGCCCGTCAGCCGCGAATTCCGCTCCTGATTTGATTGCCAGCTCCGGATCGATTTCCGGATCGGGATTGGAAAGAGCCAATATCACTTGTCCCTTGCGCACCATCTCTGGCTTGATCAAGTTTTTTGCCCCCGTTGTGGCGACGATTATATTGGACTTTGCCATAGTGCCCGGCAAATCGCTTGTCGTGCCGCCGAAATTTCTCAGCCTCTCCAATGCCTCCTCTTTGATATCGCAACCGATAATTTCCCTGACGCCGAAAGCCATGAGCAGCCGTGCAATGCCAAAACCGGCAGCACCCAGACCTATCGTTCCCACTTTGCATCGCGCAAGCTCGATTCCCATTCTTTGAGTAATCGTAATCAGCGCGCCCAATACGACGACGGCGGTTGCATGCTGGTCGTCGTGCAACACGGGGATGGAGATCCGCGCTTGCAGCCTTTCCTCAATTTCGAAGCACTCAGGCGCCGCGATGTCCTCCAGGTGAATGGCACCAAATGTAGGGGCAATCTCGGCAACCGTATTGACGACGGTGTCCACGTCCGTAGCATTCAACAAAATAGGCACGGCGCTTATGCCAACAAGCTGCTCGTAAAGAACGGATTTGCCTTCCATTACAGGCATGCCTGCCACAGGACCAATGTTTCCCAGGCCGAGGATAGCCGTGCCGTTGGTGACGACCGCCACCGTATTTGATATTGACGTATACCTGCGGCTGTTGGCTTCGTCATGCTGGATGAGGCGGCAAATTTGAGCCACGCCGGGCGTATACACCTTCCGCATTTCCGCTATGCTGTCCAGACGCACGCGGCTGCGCACTTCTATTTTGCCGCCCTCATGAATCTGCTGCACCGGATCAGTCACATCCTCCAGCGTCACACCATCCAAATCATTGATGCCTTCGATTATTCGCTGCAGATGCTGTTCGTCATCCAGCTGCAAGCTGATCTCGCGAATCAAGAAATCATGCCCTTGAGCAACAATCGAAATTTCTCCGATATTGGCGCCGAGATCACCAAGTGTAGTGGCAATCTTGGCCAGATAGCCGGGCTTATCCGTCACCCGAATGCGAATGGTGCGCAAAATCTTCTGTTCCGCTCTCAAATTCTTAGAAGTAAGCATGCTTCAACTCTGTATCCCAGGGTGTGGTGCGCAAAGAAAACTCCAACTACCAATCCAAATCCTCATCACCGAAACTCTCTTCCCGCACCTCAAAGGAGCCGCAACCTCTTTCTTCAACATCGGTACCCTCGTAGATTGCGTCCACCTCGACATGGGCTGCTGCCGCTTCAGGAATCGATGTCAGCATCATTTCCGCACCCTGGCCGTAATCGAAGGATTCCCAGTGCCCCTGATCGTTCTTTCTAAACAGACGGGCAAACCTCCTCCTTTGATGAACAATGAGATATTCGCGTACTGATTCGATCTGCCTGTAAGCCAGAAGTTTCTCGCGGCGATCTATCGAGGAAGTCGAACGCGACAGCACTTCGACTATTAACACCGGTCTTTCCGCCAAAACACTGTCGAAATCTTGTTTACCACATGACACCACAACATCCGGGTAGTAGAAGCAATTGGTTGCTTCCACTCGTACTTTCAGATCGTTAGTGACAACCCGGCAGGAGCCACCTTTCAGAAATGAGCGGAGAATGGAGTAAATATTTCCCACGATGAGACTGTGTCTTAGCGTCGCTCCAGTCATGGCAAAAATTTGCCCGTCAATATACTCATGACGAACTGAGGACGCCTCCTCTTTCTTCAAGTACTCATCGGCCGTAATGTACAAGCGCTGTCCAGGACGAGGCATGCGCGCACGCTCCGAAATAATGAATCTCTCCAGGCAAACATTCTACCTTTTTGGCGTAGCAGGAGGAATCCCTCCTAAATCCCTTGCTCACGGATTGATACTAAGAGAAAATACAAGCGGTAAACGCGCAGGCAGGTCATGCATTCGATCATCGGCAGCTTCATAAACAGTGCCCTTAAGGGACGTTATTTGACGCTTGCCGCCTCCGCTCTCGTCATCTTTGCAGGCGTAGTTGCGCTCAAAATTCTGCCGCTGGAGGCATATCCGGAGCTCGCCAATCCGCAAGTCAGGGTGATAACGCTCTATCCCGGCAAAGGCGCGGAAGAAATCGAGCGCTTGCTCACCATTCCGCTTGAGAAAGAGCTCAACGGCATTCCCGGTCAAATCTCACTGCGTTCTCTCTCCCTTTACGGATTGTCGGTGGTGACGACGACATTTGTTGAGTCGACGCAAACGGCTCTTGCCCGGCAGCAGGTTATGGAGCGTATTCAAATGGCTGATCTTCCCGAGGATGCGTCACCTCATTTAGAGCCTGACGTCGGCTCCTTGCGCGAGATTTTTCGTTATTGCCTGGAGAGCCCCTATTACTCGGCCATGGGTTTGAGAACAATACAGCAATGGGAATTGGAGAAGCTTTTCCGTCAGATTCCCGGCGTCATCAGCATCGTCAGTGCAGGAGGCCCCACAAAAGCATACCTTGTTGAGGTGAATCCAAACGCCCTTCGAGCATATGGCATCAGTCTCGAGCAGGTCTTCACCTCCCTCAAGAGGGCTAATGCCACCTCGGGCGGTGGCTTCATCGAAAAGAGCGGCACAGCGCTCATAGTTCGGGAGCTCGGCCTCTTGAAGGACGAGCACGACATTTTATCCGTGGTCATAACCAGCGATGAGCAAGGGACCCCGATTCGCATTCGAAACGTTGCGCAGGTTAAAATTAGCTCCCTTGTCAGGCGGGGACAGGTAGGCAAAAACTACGAGGATGACGTCGTCGAAGGCATCGTCCTTCTCAAGCGCGGCGAAAACCCATCGCAAGTGCTGCATCGGCTGTACGAGAAATTGCCCGCCATTTTGAAACGCCTTCCTCCAGGAGTCAGCTTCGAAGTTCTCTACGATCGGATGGATTTGATCAATCAAACATTGAAGACGGTAGGCACGAACATTGCCATCGGCATCGCTCTTGTCGTCGGGCTTCTTGGTTTGTTCCTGTTAGATATCCCAGCAGCGGTGATTACCGCATCCGTCATCCCGCTATCAATGCTGGTGGCATTCATTTGCCTGAATTTGTTCAACGTGCCCGCCAATCTCCTCAGCCTGGGCGCCATTGATTTCGGCATTCTTGTCGACAGCGCAGTAGTGATGGTGGAGAACATCATCAGACGACTTTCCGCTCAGCCCGAGGATTCGACGGTGCAAGAAAGACTGACGCTGCTCAACGAAGCAGCCCGCGAAGTCGGCTCTCCATTGGTGTTCGGCATCGCCGTCATTATCGCCACGTTCTTGCCCATTTTTGCCTTTGGCGGGGTGGAAGGAAAGTTGTTCAGGCCTCTGGCCACAACTATGGTCTGCGCCCTTCTGGGAGCAGCGCTGACCGCGCTGACGCTTGTTCCTGTGCTGTGCTCCTTCCTTTTCGTGCGCAAACCGCTCCAGGAGCGGACCAGCCCCCTTATCACCATCGCTCAAAAGATTTACGGCCCCACCCTGAGATGGGCGTTGCGTTTCCAGAGCCTGGTCCTGCTTCTTGCCGCGCTGGCTTTCGCTGCCTCCTGTTGGCTGTTCACCACTTTGGGCAGCGAATTTCTGCCCCACCTCGAGGAAGGCAACATCTGGCTCAGAGCTACTGTAAAGCCGGGCTCCGTCACACTTACCGAGTCCGTAGCGGTAGCGCGGAAAATTCGCGAGCGTTTGCTCAAGTATCCAGAAGTGACGGAAGTGCTCTCTCAGGTCGGCGGCACTGACGACGGAACCGATCCGGCAAGATTTTCCGATCAGGAGTATTACGTTGCTCTAAAACCGGCCAGAGAATGGCGAGCACAATTCAAGGAGAAGAAAGATCTTCTGATCGCCAGCATGAAAAAGAATCTGGAAGAAATTCCAGGTGTCGGCTATTACTTCACTCAATACATCCAAACCACCGTCGATGAAGCCCTCTCGGGTGTCCAGGGCTCGCTGGTGGCAAAGATCTCAGGACCAGATCTGGCGCAATTGGAATCGCTCGGGCACAAAGTAGGAAAAATCATGGCGGAAACACCGGGCATTGTCGATGTTATCGTGGACCCTCTCTTGGGGCAGCCGCAATTCGCAATCGAGATCGATCGCGAGAGGGCGGCTCGTTATGACCTTAACGTTGACGATTTGAAAGATTTGGTGGAAATAGCGGTGGCAGGCAAAATGGCTACAAAAGTAATAGAAGGCGAGCGCAAATTCGAGCTCATAGTTCGCCTCATGCCACAATATCGATCAACGGAAGAAGCCCTTTCAGAAATCCTGGTCGATGCGCCCGGCAACAAAAGGGTGCCCTTGAGCCAGGTGGCGACGCTTCGGGAGACGACCGGCGCCACGCAGATTTGGCGGGAGATGGGATCGCGCCTGGCCACCATCCGCGCCAATGTTCGGGGGCGAGATCTCGCTACCGCCGTGGAAGATGCTCAAGGACGAGTACGCAAAGAAATCGCCTTTCCTGCAGGATATGTGGCCAACTGGAGCGGCGAGTTTCAGCGCCAGCGCGAAGCAACCCACCAGCTGGCGATCATTCTGCCCGTGACGCTGGTTGTGATCATCATCATCCTCTACTTATCGTGCGGCACTTTGCGCGGCGCCATGATTATGTTTTCCGTCGTGCCGCTGGCGGCAATTGGAGCTATATTAGCGCTGAGACTGACGGGCACTTATTTCTCAATCTCAGCTGGAGTAGGCTTTATCGCTCTCTTTGGTCTGGCCGTCAAAAACGGAATTTTGATGGTTTCTTTCGTCAACGAGCTGAGGCTCGAGGGCAGACCTCTCAAGCGTGCCATCCATGAAGGTGCTCTGATCAGATTGCGACCGGTCCTCATGACGGCGGTGATCGCGGCTGCCGGATTATTGCCTGCCGCTCTCTCCAATGAGATAGGTTCGCAAACCCAAAAGCCGTTCGCTATAGTCATTATCGGCGGCCTGGTTTCTTGCACGTTTTTAACACTATATGTCCTTCCGGCGCTGTATATGAAGTTTGCGCCCAGAACAGGCAAGAAGGAGCCCGCGGAAAGTGATTCAATAGTACTGACGGAGTCCGCACACGGAATTTGAAAATGAAGGGATGGCTACATGCAGGCCGGCGACCATGCCTTGCCCGGGCAAGGCGCGGCATATGTCCCATCTCCCCGACGCCTGCAAGGCGCGGCATATGTCCCATCCCTGCCAAGAGCGCGCTTGCTGTCACTTTCGCCCTTGCTTTATCGGCTTCAGCCTTGCTGTCAGGCTGCGGGCACGATGCCCAGAGCGCGATCGTTTCCACTCTCAAAAGAGCGCCCCTAAAAGAGCCCGTCGATCGCGAAGCGACACTGGTTCTCAAAATGAGCGCCGACCAGCTTTCCGAAATGCACCTTACTACTCAGACGGTAGGCATACAAACGATTCCGCACGAAGTTGTTCTCACAGGCGAAGTGGAGCCCGATGCCAATATGACGACACCAGTGATATCACTCGTGCCGGGGCGCGTTGAAGCAGTCAGTGTGCAATTGGGAGATGCAGTCAGGCAGGGACAATCGCTTGCGCACCTGAGAAGTGATGACGTAGCGAAGATTGAAGCCGATCTTTTGGAAAATGTGTTAAGCCTCGAGGCGGATATGGAGCAGGCCCAGGTGCAACTGGAGCTCACCAAAAAAGTCTTTCAGCGTCACAAACAATTGTTCAGCGAAGGCATAAGCGCCCGTGCCGACCTCGATGAAGCACAAAGCGACTACGAAAAGGCCCAGGTCGCGCTCAGATCTTTGAAGGAGAAACGCACCGCCATTGTGACCACGGCCACCGAACGCTTGCGGCTTTATGGAGTGGATCCTGCTGAAGTAAAGCGTGTCTTGCAAACGCGAACAATCGATGACACATTTGATGTGATTTCTCCGCGCTATGGAATTGTCACCTCAAGAATCGCAGACACCGGTCAGTTGATTGACAATGTGCATGAGCTGTTCGTGGTCACTGACTTGCGACGCGTCTGGCTGACTGCGCAGGCTTTCGAAAAAGACATCAAAAGCATAAAAAAGGGACAAACAGCGGAGCTGACAGTAAACAGCTATCCAGGCAAAAAATTCAGCGCGCGACTGGACTACATTGGCGCAGTGCTCGATCCTGACACGCGGACGATGCCCGTTCGCGTAACGATTGATAATCCGGAGATCCTTCTCAAACCGCACATGTTCGCCACAGTGCGCGTGCACACGGGAGAAGATCAGGCTCTTGCCATTCCCTTTGACGCTGTGCAAAGAACCGGCGAAGCTTATGTTGCCTACGTCCAGATCGGCAAAGGCCGATTCATGGAGCGTAAACTTGAGCTGGGACGGCATTTCGGAGCGCAAGTGGAAGTAATGAAAGGATTGAATCCCGGCGATCAACTGGTGGTAAAAGGAAGCTTGCAGCTGCACGGTCAAATGTTGAAAGAATTAGCCGAGTAATGCGGCCCTGTTTGGGTAATGAGGTCTGAGCGAGGGGAATTCGATGAAGCTAATCACCGCCATCATCCAACCATTTATCCTGGACCGCATGGCACGCGCGCTTCTGAAGGCGCCCATAAGAGGATACACAGTGACTGAGGTAAAGGGCTCTACTCATGAAAGTGATTCACCCGAATATCTGGTGCCGCGCACGCGCGTCGAGGTCGTTGTGGAAGATGAGAAAGTCGAGCAGATGATTGAACTGATGTGCAAGGCTGCCGGTACACATCAGGAAGGCGACGGCATCATTTACATCACCGAGCTCGTGCATCTCATAGACATTCGCACCGGCAAACGGGACAAAGAAGCGCTCAGGATATAAATTAGACGGGCGCCCATCCTCGTTGAGCATCCAAGATTTCGATAGTGCCGCATGAGGATCGCTTGCCGTTGAAGCGTGGCTCGAGAAGCAGTGTGGAAGCGCTTTTTACCAACTCATGCGCTTAATGAGCCAAGGAGCGGCTCTTTGGTCAAACTATCGCGCACGGCAAAACCGGCTCAAACAGACTATTTTGCTTTATGCGCGCGCTTCGCGACAGCAATCATGCGGCACGGAAGCGCGCGCTCGTGTCACTTAGTTACGTCATAACCAAGCAGTAAAGAATAGGACGAGGTCTCGTATCCAACAGATGCGTTGGAAAAGGACTAGCGAAACCCCAATTTTTTATGGTGAGATCCACAGTTCCACTGCTTGAAATTACATGTTAGTAATATCAACATCGTAACTTCGTTACTCCGGTGGTAATCCAAATGGCATTCTCAGACAGACAAATTCAGTGCTGCGACTGCAGCAATACTTTCTTGTTCTCAGCAGGAGAACAAGAGTTTTTCTCAGTGAAAGGCTTTGCGCATGAGCCCAGGCGATGCCCGAATTGTCGCCTTTTGATGCGCTTGCGCAAGA
>DATNRC010000441.1:0-5273 GCA_036703705.1 Candidatus Obscuribacterales bacterium | reverse complement strand
GTACATATCGGGGGTGATCCTTCCCAGCGCGCAATAACGACCGATCCAGTAATCACGCTGCCGTTCTGATGCGCAAACGGAAAAGTCACAAGAGACCATGTGCTGCTCGAGCACTTTGTGCATCAAACGAAAACTGGCGTCAGCAGCCACATCGTTTGTTTGGTATTGCACTAAAACCGAGAAAAGATACGGATCATAAAGATCGACGATCAGATACTTGCCGAGCGATGCAAGACCTGGATTGGGTTTGAGAACATTAGCCTGAATGAAAATGGCATCCGCTTGATAGGCCAGATTGTTCAGCTGGGCTTTACTGGCGCCCGTGACGAGATGGAACGCCGGCGGCAGTCTGCGTTTTGCTCTCACTTCGGCTTCGAAGGCGCTTGACGCGCGGTGCGGCGAAAAAACCGTGACGTCGAACTCATCGGACAGCGCCAGTCCCAGTTCGAATGCACGAATTGCAGGACCTGCCATTTTTTTTGAAATGGGCTCCAAAGTTACAAATAAAATCTTTCGGCATGGTGCGACTGTCGCCGACACGATATCGCTGATACCTCCCATCTCTGCCGCGATTCGGCTTTACTGCCCTTGAGTCGGTCATTATATCTCGTTCAGGTACATGATTGGTGTCGTCAGGAGACTATGTACAATATGTGCACCGCGCGCATTTGCTGTGGATCGCCAAGCCGCCGTGACTAAAGAAGAACTGGTCAGCATTGTTATCCCCAATTGGAACGGCAAGAGATTCCTCGCCGGCTGCCTTGATTCGCTCAGTAAGCAAACTTATCCGCATATTGAGGTGCTGATTGTTGACAACGGATCGAAAGACGGATCCGTCGACTTTCTGAAAGAAAATTACCCACATGTCAAGCTTGTTACGTTTGATCATAATACCGGCTTCAGCTATGCAGTCAATGCCGGCATCAAAGCGTCGTCCGGCGAATTTGTGGCCCTTTTGAACAACGACACAGTGGTCGATCCCAATTGGGTGGCGGAGCTTGTGCGCGCCATGCACGAGCATCCCGAAGCAGGGAGCGCAGGCTGTAAGATGCTGGCATATGACGATCACTCTTTACTCGACGGCGCGGGCGACGGCTATCGCCGAGGCGGGCTGCCGGGCAGAATCGGGCACAAAGAGCGAGACACCGGGCGTTTCAACCGGCGCCGCTATTTGCTGGGAGCATGCGGTGGAGCTGCGCTCTATCGGCGTTCGCTTTTCGTTGACATTGGTTTGTTCGACGAAGACTATTTCGCTTATCTCGAGGATGTCGACCTCGGGCTGCGCGCGCAAAGCGCAGGATACAAATGCATTTACGTGCCGACGGCCATCGTTTATCACCTCGGTTGCGGAACTACCGGCAGTGGCTATTCACCGCTGGTGGTGCGACTGTCGGCTAAGAATAATTGGAACACCATCGTAAAAAACATTCCCCTGCCTTTGCTCTGGAAATTCTTGCCCCATATTCTTTTCTGGCAGTTCTACTATCTTGCTGTCGTCACGGTGAGAGGAAAGCAACTGCTGCCCTGGATTCAAGGCACCGTCGAAGCATTCAAGCTGCTCCCGCGAATGCTCGAGAAGCGGCGGCAAATTAATGCGCGGCGGAAAGCTTCGCTTGCTTATCTCGAAGATCTTATAGTGGAAAGCGAGCAAGATCTCTACGAATCGAAGACGAGACTGTACCGCCAGCAACTGGCTAAGCGCGCCTCCTGACTGCTACGGTGCCGCAGGCGAGAATATGCAGAAAAGATTCGAAAACTGAACGCACCATTTTCCGCTGCCTTAAGCGAGCTGGACTTACTGGTGCTGCTCGAACTGACCGGCGTCGGAGCGTGCTTTGAGCAACAACTCCAGAGCTTCTTCGCTTTGAGAAAGAGAGGCTCGCAATTTGGCAATTGATTCATCGAGTTGCGTGATTGCTTTCATTGGTTTGCGTGACTCGAGAAGCGAAATGCTTCCCTTCATTTGCGAGGCTGCTTCTTCGGCGACTTGAATTGCCGATGTGAGAACATCCGTTGCCTGCCGGCTGAGGTAGCTCTCGTCTTTGGCACAGCAGTCACTGCAATAACCCAGGATATCGAAGCGGCTCGATGTGTGCTCGAATCCTTTTCTTTGCGCTACTGATTTTCCGAAGCCCCTTATGAGGTCATCGACGAACTCGATTGTGAGACCGCAGCCGAGGCATATCAAGTGGTCGTGGTCGGGACCTTCTTCAGCGGCCTCGTATCTGATTCCGCGGTCGCCGGCAACGGTGCTGACGTTACCCACTTCCTTCAAGCGATGGAGATTTCGGTAGACAGTGGAAAGGCTTATGTCGAGCCCGAGCTCGACCGCCTTTTGATAAACCTGGGCTGCTGTAATGTGCGTGCCCTTGGGCAGTCCTTTGACAATGGAGGCGATTGTTTGCTGTATCTGCCCGTACCGTCCAGTTTTTCGCAACACAGAGGCGTTCGAGTCATCAGCTAGAAGGCCATCCTTTATATTGGACCCCGAACGCCGTTCGTCTGAATTGTCATCGGATGGATTTGTCACTTAATTGAAAATCTTATTGAGAATTTTGGCAGATCTTGATTGATGATAAGCGGTGGCAAGCTTCCTGTCAACTGCATTATCGAGCCGGCATCAACCCTGAGATTGATTTCTCTGTGGAAAGCTTTGCGTGTAAAGCTTTTTGTAGATTTTACCTTCGCCAATTCTGCTCCTTTTCCTCTTACCATCAGGTTCGGATTGCTCAATGATGAGGCTTTTGTCGCGCTGTCAAGGATTGTGTTGCCGGACATCGGTAAGCGTTCAGTAATTGACTTTCCCGATAAACGACTGTAAAGTTTGCCAGTTCGGTAGTGAGAATTGTTCGCAATAATTTGGCAAACTGATTGCGGCAATTAGCGCTCATCGCATGGTCTTAATAGTATGGCTTCTTCTAAATCTTGGAATTACTCGTGGTAGCAGAAAAGGAGTTGGAAATGACACGCAAAAACAGGAAAACACGTGGTCAGAGCATGGTGGAATACGCGCTTGGACTGGGATGTGTTGCTGGTTTGTGCATGATCGCGCTCGGTTCTGTCGGACACATTTGTGGCGACATGATTGATGCGATTGAAAATGCCATAAACTACGGCGGCACCAAGTCAGGCGGCCCGGGTCGCATAGTTGATCCTAACGCTACACCTTGGGTCATTAACTAAGGCTGCGTAGCAATGAGACTGCTGGCGGTGGCACTTGCATTGCGGGTGCCACCGAAGCAGATCCGGGACATATATTCAGCGGCGCAAGCAAGCATGAGCAATTCGAGAAGCAGAGACAATTCGAAAAGAAAGGCCCCTTATGGACGCCGGCTTAGAAGTGCCGGCGGCCAGACTCTGGTCGAATTTGCGCTCGGCCTGCCGTTCATTTTGCTCATCCTTGTTGCGATGCTGTACTTTGGCCGTCTGTTTTACGTCAAGCAAGTGGTGGCCATGGCCGCCCATGAAGGTGCGCGCCAGATTTGCAGAATCCCTGGTCTGGCTGATCCCTCTATTCGTGACACGGCAAGGGGTTTCACTATCGCCGGACAGGAATTCAATCGCAATTCAGTGATTCATTCTATGTTGGCGTCAGGCAGGATTCTATCTCAGGGCACAACAGGCGATCTGCCGCCAGGATCGCAAGTCAAAATTCTGCCCTGGGACGGTGACGGAACTCAGGATGATTTCGTTCCACCCGGCACCATCGGCGTGCGCATTGTCTACCCGTTCGTCTTTGCGGGCGATCCTTTCACCGGGCAGTCTAATTTCGGCACTATTTCGATATGGACGGGAGAAGGCGGCTCGCCCGTCAGTTTTCTTAATTTTCCAATTTCGGAAAGAGCGGTTGTATCTCAGGAAGTTTATCAGGAGGTAAATTGAGTTGGCTCCTAACGCAGCACCAGATGTAGCACCATTGCTGGGAAAAGACCGGAAATCGCCCTTATCTCCGCCTGTGCAGCGGCACTCCAATCCCATCGCGATTCTGATCATGATCGTGATGCTGATTCTTATAGGCGCTGGGGTATATCGCAATGTATCTCGGCCGGCTGCTGTTCAGGATGTTGTGAAAGTAGTCGGGGCGGGAGCAGACATTGCCCCAGGCGCCCGCATCAACTACCACAGCCTGCACTACATAACAATTCCCAAGGAGTACTTTGCCGAGGATATGATGTCCACGTCATCGGAGGCGGTGGGGAGAATCGCAAAAGTATTTATTGGAAGAGGTGAGCCTGTGACACAAAGCGCGCTTCTGCCGGCCAATCAAACCCTGTCAGGACTGGTTGAAACCCACGAGCGTGCGATAAGCCTCAAGCTCGACGATGATGGCTTGCTGGACCACAACCTCTATCCCGGCGATGTGGTTGATGTGGTCGTTACGACAACCAAAGACTCAAAGAAATACACGAAGACAATCTGCCAGCAAGTTCGCGTTCTCATGTGCTTGACCAGAGATGCGCTGGCAAGCAATCAGATAAGAACGGACGATCGCAACAAGATTACCCTGGCAGTTTCGCCCGAACAGGCTGAAATGCTTTCGCAAGCTCAAGAGACCGGCAAGGTCAGATTGGTGCTGAGAAACAGATTGAGCACCGTTGTGCCGAGACTGGCTGGTGTTGGCGAAAACGATTTGCTGCCCGGAAAAGCGTTTGTGCCCGCGCCTGAGACGCAGCAGATGGTGCCTGCAGCCATTCCCGCATTGCTTCCGCCCGCGCCACCGCCTCTATTCTCTGCACCACCCGCGCCGCCACTCTACCTGCCGAAAGATCCACTGAAGTGGGTAGTGGAGGTTTTCAGCGGCAGCAAGAGGGAGACTCATGAATTCTCGCACACGAGTCCCTAGAGTCATTGCCGATGCAGAACCGGCGACGTCTGACGTCGCCGGTTCCAGAGTGCCGTGGCGCAATGCCACAGCACTCCGCGCTGGCGCCGAGCCCCGCGGCGCCGCTGAGCCCCACTGTGCCGCTGAGCCCCGCGGTGCCGCCGAGCTTCACGGAGCCTTTACATACCGCCGTGCACAAAACGGATCGGCGATGCCGATCATCGTTTTCTCTCTGGCGGCGTTTGTGGCATTTATAGCGCTCACAGCCGATGTGATGCGCGTACTCTATACGGCAAATGTTTTGAATTTCGGTGCCCAGGCAGCCGCTCTTGCCGGTTTGTCGTATGCCACCAAGGCCGATGGCAGCTATAATGCCACCGACGCGCAAAACAACATTGTCGCCGCCGTGCAGAAGGCCGGCGGTTTTGGCTCGACTGCCGCCTGGCATCGG
>DATNRC010000440.1:0-3651 GCA_036703705.1 Candidatus Obscuribacterales bacterium | reverse complement strand
GGTTTCGGCAATTAGAATCATGCCATTTCAGCAGTCAAGCGCAATTGACATTTCCACCGCTCGGGGCTTTCCGGTCCTGTTTTTCAGTACGAACTAGTTAGTTAGCCCGCGTAACATCGCGAATCATCTTGGCAGGCTGTTTCTTGCGTTGAAGCTGAAATCTCTCCTGTTCGTGTTGGAAATTGCAGCATGTGTATAATCCAGCACACAAGTGACGTGTTAGGATCAGTCACGCAGGAGCTTGCCTGAGGCGAGGACAATATGAATTCCAGAGTACACAGTAAGATGTGCGAGCGTGCCATAATAAGCTTGCTTTTGTTTCTTCTTGCGGTCTCTGCCGCAAGCGCTCAGAATCCTTCACAGCAGCGCTCGCAAGCGCAAAGCAGCGAAATAGTGCAAATAGCTCCCTGGCTCAGGCCGGGCTCAGTCCTCGCCTTTCAACAGGGTGGAGGTTTCACATGCACGATGCTTAGCGGTTCGCGCCAGAACGGAGAGGCCTTCGCCAAACGCCTGATCTCCGCCGTGAATGACCTGCGAATCAAGCATCCGACTACGCTGATGCTCGCACCCGAAGACGCTTCATTGATCAATCACTACTTTCCGACGGTTCTTGAGCCGCGAGTCCCGAAACTGCCGGTGCGAACGATCAATACCGTCATTTAGGCATCCTGCCCACCTGCTTCTGCCCCTGCCTGTTGAGCGGGTCATAGAGGTAGCTTGCGCTCACGCCAGGCTTGTTGGCGCTCACGAGCTGGTTGAGCGTGTTGTATCCGATAGTCCAGATACCATCGCCCGTCAAGCAGCCGTTTGCGTTGTAAGACTGAGCGATGCCGTCGACTGACGGCTCCCAGCCGTAGGCGCCATGCCACCCTGTGTTATCCAGAGTGTGAGAGCTTTCCCGTGCAGCTGCTCGGAGGTAAAAGTCAGATTCGCCCAAATCGGGTTTTCGAAATCGGTCGACGTCAGTTGAATCTGACAGGTAATCTTGTACTGAAGCGGAATGTCGGTGTATTCAACCGGCACGTCACCGGGCTTGTGATAGGGAAGATCGGTAAGGAGAGCAGGAATCGTGACGGGAACAATGCTTCTGCCGCCGATGATGTCATCGACACAGGCATCAGGATCGTTCGTTCGTATCCACTGAATCAGGTTGTTCGAGTAGGTGGTGAGATCGTTCCTGAGATTGGTCCGGTTCAGGTTCTGAATGTAGTTGAATTGATTTGGTGTCAGATCATAAGTCGCCCCTGAAAGAGCGTTGTTGATGAATGACGTCTGGTTGAAGCCAGTTGCCGTCGCTAAGTCAATGCCGGTCTTGTATGTGTACTGCTTGAAGCTGGGGTCGAAGACATACCACTGGTTATCGGCGGGATTCCGCCATTTCACCCAGCAGTGGCTCATGGTCAGCGTATCGAGCTCATTCTGGCCGTTGACTGTCCAGGAGTACGGAATCTGTCCGCTCCAGCAAACGCCGGCTGCTGCGTCGTGAGGTGAAACTGGCACCCCAAGAAAGTTTGTCGCCTGAGCAGCATTGAGCTGAATTTGGCCAACGAGGAAATTGGCCGTAATCCCAGCGGTGCGCAGCATCTCGACGAGCAGCATGCTGATGTCGAATGAGGTGCCCTGTCCATCCATCAGCGCGCCCCATCCGCCTTTTTGCACGCCGTAAATGGGCACGAAATCAATATTGTTAGCAACGAATTCGAACATGAGCTGCGCATCGTTTTTCAACGCCCGCACAAGCTCGGCGATCGGGTCCGGTCCCTGGACTGTGTTGCTTGCGGACGAGCCGATAAGAGATTTGGCACCAGCCTCTTCAAAATCCGACCAGCTGAAAATCTTCTCCGGCATCTTTCTGCTCATGATGATTTCATGAGCTGTTTCAGGGTCGAGCGGCTTTGGTGTGCCGTCCGCCAGCCTGAATCCGTCAGACCAATCGAGTTCTCCGTTGCCTAACTTCCTGCTGATGTCGCGTTGCAGCTCGTAAACTCGTTCGGCGCTTGGGTTGCGCTTAATAGGTTTGTATAGCTTCTTCGTAGTCATGTGTTATCCATGGGTTAGAGTTTGGGTTGAAACCACATCTGGTGCGATGGTGATCGCAATCGTTCGTATAAAAGGCTCTGCCTTGTTCTCTGCAGATTGAATTACGCGGCTTTGGAGCCGGATCGGCGCAAGGGCACTCTCAATTCCGGTGAGAGATTGATGTGCATGCGATTAGCTTGGCTAGACAGATTGAGTCAGTGCTTTCCCGAGATGCTCTAAGCCCAAGAAAGCCACAGGCAAACCGCCAACGGTACGAGTAATGGGACGATCGGTGTCACTGCAAACTACGAAGTTCTTTCCCTCGGGATACGACTTTCTAAAACTGAGCAGATTGCGACTGTCAAACTCAGCCTGTCGCCACTTGCACTCTACGATATCGGGTGGCTTGCCTGGCCGGGTAAGGACGAAGTCAATCTCGTGTCCTCGCTTGTCTCTCCAGTAGCAGATTCGACGCGCCGGGAAGAAACCGTGCAGTTCATTAAGCACGACATGCTCCCACAATCGTCCGCGATCTTCAGAACGCAACTCCGACCAGCCATTGAAGTATGCCACAAATCCGCTGTCGAAGGCATAGGTCTTTGGAGCGGAGATGATCTCGGATGTTTTGCGACTGCTGAACGGGCGAAGCACGTGTACTATGTGCGTGCTCTCCAATACTGACAGATAGTTTCTCACAGTTTGCCGGTTGATCTCACACGGCGCCGTAAAGCGGCTGGCCTCAAATATACTTCCGCTTTGCACAAAGAGAAGCTCTAAAAGTTTCAAGAACGCCGCTCGCCGTTCGAGCCTAAAAAGAGATTGGATGTCTCGTGACCAGTAGGAATCCATCCATTCCTCAAAATCATGGTCGGGGACCCGGTCACAGAGAAAGAATTGAGGGAGTCCCCCGTGCAGCATGCGGTGGTCCATGTCCAGCCGATGAAAATCATTCAGATCCTGGTGGTTTATAGGTGTGAGCCAGATTTCTTCCTTTCTTCCAGTGAGCGTGTCCTTAAAATGGTGACTGGCGCTGAGAGTTGAGGAGCCAGTGGCAAGCACTCGAATAGAAGGGAAGTGGTCGTGAGCAATCTTCAGCACTTGTGCTGGCTCTGGCAATCGGTGGATTTCATCGAGCACCACGTGCTTTCCCTTGAGGGTGGTGAATGCCGCCTCCACGTCCTCGAAGAAAAACCTCGTTTTCGCCAGCTCGCAATCGAAAAACTCTACGTCCGGGAGTGACTGAGCAAGGACTGTTTTGCCGGCGCGGCGCACTCCGGTAAGCCAAATGATAGGGCGGCGCTGCCAGGCAGACTGAATTCTTTCGAGCCAAAATTTACGCTTGAAGTACTGCATGCTATTAGTTTAGCGAATAGTGCTACTAAATGCTATCAAGTCCAGCATTTGGTACGCTGGCGCTGGCGTCGCAGCAAAATTGCTCGTAAGAGCTGTCGGGGAGACGCGCTTGTCGAGCCTCATTCCCTGGATTGATGTACTAGCCCAACTTACCTGTTGGCAACAACGAAACGCAGCAAATTCGGGCATAGTGACAACCCCTTCGTCACTACAATTGCGTGAAAACGCATTAAGGTAGACGAAGTACTTACTCGACCGGTGTTAGCCAGCGCCTTCGGC
>DATNRC010000439.1:0-5741 GCA_036703705.1 Candidatus Obscuribacterales bacterium | reverse complement strand
TAGCCGATTACTGCTGGAATGGGCGCGAAGACGAGCGCGACGATGCTCAGCTTCCAGCTCAGGGAAAACATGAATACAATCGTGCAGCCCAGGTAGAGGAGGCTGGGCAAAAGATTGAAACTGATGTCGAAAAGCGCGGCGCTGAAGCCATTTATGCCACGGTCGAGCCGTGTCATGGTGGCGCCCACGGTTTCATTCTGGTGGTAACTGAGAGACAGATTGTAGATACGCCGGACGGCGGTGTCCAGGAGGTCGTACTTGGTCTTGAGCTGCAGCTTCCAGTACAAGTAGTTTGTCACTCCCTGCACCAGCTCGCGCAAAAGCATCAAGCCAAGCAAGACGCCTATCGCTGAGAGAAGGAATTTTTCAAAGCTCATCGAGCGCAGCGTCTCCGCGCTGCCACCGAGAGCGTCGAATATTGCCTTCTGCACAAGCGGCTCCACGGCGTTAAGCGCGGACATGCCGAGCGTCAGAAAGAGGATGATCGATCCACTTTTCCAGTAGGGGCGCAAAAAGGCAAGGAGCCGCCTTAACTGCACGCCCTGAGATTTTCGAGTATCCATGCCGGTTATCATGAGCGTCCGTGCGCGTTTCCTTTGCGACGGAGGAATTTGACGGTGAGAGACTGCTCGCCCGGGAGCCGGCTGCCGGCATGCGCACTTGCCAAATGGCAAGCACGGTCATGCTTCGTGCAGCCGGCCGGGGGAAAGGATTTAGCGGCGGCTTCCGCGAATGAGCCGGAAAAGCGCGCAGGCAGCGAAGCCGGCGCCGACGAGCGTAAGGACGACAAGGAGCGTTCCCAGCCCATCGAAGAGGAAGGCGCTCACAAATGCCGCCAGATTGTGATATTCGGGCGGCACAACGCCGAGCCAGGGAACGAAAACGTTGTAGGCAAACGCGAATGCCAGTCCCCACCCCGCAAGCATGATGCCGGCGCCGACGAGGACGAGCAAAAACCAAACGATCAGTACGTTGCTGAACTTCATGATGTCACCTTTGACCTTCGCTGTCGAGACGACAGCGAGGCAAAAACGTTAGCCTCCTGGGGCGTTCGCTTGTGCAAACGCCCCGTTGAATTGCCTCAGTGAAAAGGCGATGCCGTGGCGTCTTCTTAGAGAATGAACACCTCTCGCGGTTTGGGCACGCTCACGTCCCACGCGAGCACCTTTTCGATTCGCGCCTTCAGCGATGCCATCGCGTCTTCGTCGCCGTGAACGAGGAAGGTCTTCTTCGGCCTGCGCTCAAAGCGGCTTAGCCAGCCGATGATGTCGCCGTAATCGCCGTGCGCCGAGTAGTCGGACATGAATTCGATGGTGGCATAGACCTTCACCGGCTGCCCGTAAATGCGAACGGTTCGCACGTGCTTGGCGGCCGGCTCGACGGTAGTGCCACCGAGCGCGGTGCGCGCGTCTTTGCCGATGAGCTGCTGCCCGAGCGTTCCCGTGCCCTGATAGCCGACAAACACGACGGTGTTCTGGCGCCCGGACAGACGCGCCAGCAAATGGCGCACAATGCGGCCGCCGGAAGCCATCCCGGAAGAGCCGATGATGATCGCCGGCTTGTCCATCGGCTGATCGAGCTTTTCGGACTCCGCCCGCTCCATGCACTCCACGAGGCCGGGCGTGCGGAACGGGTCGATGCCCTTCGCGAAAAGCGCGCGCGTTTCAGCATTCAGCAGCTCCCGATGACGCCTGTGCACTTCCGTAGCTCGAATTGTCATCGGGCTGTCGACGTAAATCTTCATTTCCGGGATGCGACCGTCTGCCATGAGCTGCCTCAAGTCGTTGAGCACGGTCTGGGCGCGGCCGACCGCAAACGCCGGGAAAAGAATGAGCCCCGCCCCATGTTTGGTGCTGCCCTTAAGGGCTCGCTCGTAGGCACGATTGGTAATGCCGGCAAGCACCTCCAACCGGTCGCGCTTCTCGTGAAGCCGATTGCCGTAAGTGGACTCCGACATCACGTAATCAGCGGCCTTCACCGGCGCCACGTCTTTGAGAAGAGGCATCCTGGCGCGGCCGATGTTGCCTGTGAAGCAAAACGTCCGCTTGCTCTTTCCGCTTCCCATCTCGAGATTCACAACGGCAGCGCCGAGAATGTGCCCAGCCTCCGTAAACGTGACGAAGATCTCGGGTGCCAGCTGCTTTCTGACGTCGTATTCGATGCCGCGAATGAGAGACAGACTTTCCTGGGCGTCCCGCTGCGTGTAGAGCGGTTCTACGCGGGCAACCGTGAGGCGGGCGTCTTTTGTCTTTCGCCTGCCCTCTTTGCCGCTCTTCTCCTTATCGCCTTCAGAGCGTGCTCCTTCGCCGGCATCGGCTTTCGCCATCTTCAGGGCTCTCTCATTGGCACGACGCGCTGCTTCTTCCTGCAAGAACCCGGAGTCAGGCAGCATGATTTCAAGGAGATCGCGAGTGGCGTGAGTTGTGTACACCGGTCCCTTGAAACCTAGCTTATAAAGCCGGGGCAGATAGCCGGAATGGTCGATGTGCGCGTGGCTGATGACGACGAAATCAATGTCCTGAGGAGTAATCCCTGACGGCAGGCGGTTTTGGAAGTCCGCCTTTTCGTTCTCCACGGTCATGCCGGCATCAAGAAGAAACCGCGTCGTCCGCTCCCGATCGGTGTATTCGAAGAGCATCATCGACCCGGTTACTTGTTCGGCAGAACCAAGAACGTGGAGTTTAACAAGCGCCTCACCCGTGCGGGTAATGCGCTTCATCTCGCGTTTTGTCATTTTGCTGTGTCCACCTTCGTTTTCTGGACTGCAATAAGAGCGCAGCCGATTGGAAACGTCGGCTGTCTGGGCTCCATAAGAGTCTTTCCGGGCAAATCCGGAAGATCTGGAGAAGAATTGGCAGTTAGAGAGAGCCTAGTAGCGCTGTGGCAGAAATGAAGGTTGTTTAGATTTGAAAAAGCGATTTACCCTAGCAATTGACTGATGACACTTCAACTCACCGAAACCTTTGTCGCACCCGGGCATGTCAATATGAAAGAGCCGCGCCAATGTTCAACAATACAGTCTTTGCACCACGGGCGATTGCAAAGAGGCCGGTAATTTGTCGGTTTCCGGCGCATTGCCCGGCTTAGCAATCTTTGAACAATGTTATTAAGCGCGCGTAACAACAGCAGCCATTGTTTTTTCATAAGCCGATTTCATACGGTATGGACTGCTTCTTTACCTCATTTCTTTTAGGAATCCTCGCTAGCCCTCAACAACGGCTCCGCTTTGAATAAGCATCACTTCTTGCGTTCACACGCGCGGGTGAGTTTGGGCTTGCGAGGAGTTCGAAAGAAGGTGAACGAGCCTTTGTCACGGTTGTGCTGGGTGCGCTACTTCTTGTGCCCTTCCGCAGCCGGCTTTCCACCCATAGACGATTCGCATCCGGACGTTCCGATAGTTCGGACGTCGCGGCATCTGGAGACCTACCATGATTCCGCTGAAAGACAACTTGAAGTGCCTGCTTTTCCCGTGGGCCACTTTCGCGATCATTGCCCTCAACTGTCTCGCCTATGTCCTGGAGCTTTCGGCGCTGTCGACCGGTTCGCCTGAGCACTTTATCAACACCTATCTGATGGTGCCTGGTAGGGTGGTCGAGGCGTTCGCCAGTGGCGATCCGTCGGCAATCGCGGCAGCGGCTGGGACAATTTTCTCCTCGATGTTCCTGCACGATCCCAGTGGTTTGGCGCATTTGCTCGGCAATATGCTGTACTTGTTCGTCTTCGGCCGTGCCATGGAGGCGCGTCTGGGTCGGGTCAAGTTCATCGGCTTCTATTTGCTGAGCGGTATCGCCGCTGCCTTCGTGCACATCTGGTCGGACCCGGCCAGCATGGTGCCCACCCTCGGTGCATCCGGCGCCATCGCCGGCGTGCTCGGTGGCTATCTGATGCTGTGGCCGAAGGCGACCATCGTCGGTTTCGTTCCGCTGCCCACCTCGGCTCGTGGCTACAAGATCCCCTTCACGGCGGAGGCGCGCGCTTACTGGTACATCCTGTTCTGGATCTTCGCTCAGTTCACGAGCGTTCTGGGTCCGGCCAGCGGTGGCGGTGGGGTTGCTTACTGGGCTCACATCGGCGGCTTCATCTTCGGCTTCATCCTCTGCATCGCAGTGAGGATCTGGCAGCCGACGTCCGATGTCTGCTACATCCCCGAAGAGGCGTGCACCCCGTGCGAGAAACCCCATCTCGACGACGCGGACGGCTCCGGCGAGAACGCATCGAAGTAACGACTGCGCGACTACAGTTTTCCGGCTGAGCAGGTAGCCGCCTAAAAACGGCTACCTGCCCGCCATCTTCTTGCTTGCAGCACCTTCCATGAGGCGGGCAATCTGCCCAGAACCCGTTTTTGTGCGATTTTCGTCATTTCGGGTGCAGCAATTCTTTAAGGGTTCAGAAAAAAACCAGAGGAGACACCTCCATGAACCGCCCAATTCCCGGCGAGCGCTTTTTTCGCCTCGTCCGCATCGGACGTCCTCTGGTGATCGCTCACCGGGGGGCATCTGCATCTGCGCCGGAGAACACTATCCCGGCCTTCGTAAGGGGTATTGCCGACGGCGCCGACATCGTCGAGATGGATCTCCATCTCACTAAAGACGGTGTGCCTGTCGTCTGCCACGACGCCACCGTCGACCGCACGACCAACGGTAAGGGCTTCATCAACGCGCTCACGCTCGGCGAGATAAAGAAGCTCGACGCCGGCTACCGCTTTACTCCGGATGGCGGCAAGACCTTTCCCTTCCGTGGTCAGGGCATCACCATCCCGACTTTGAGCGAGGCGCTGACCGCGCTCCCCGACCAGTCCGTGATGATCGAAGTCAAAGTCTCCAGCCAGCGCATGCTGTCTGAGCTTGTGAAAGTTATTCGCCAGCACGACTGCTTCGACCGCGTGTCCATCGAGGTCTTCGCCATGAAGGGCAAGATGGTTCACCGCCTGCGCCGGATGGAGCCGCGGCTTCTCACCGGCCACTCAACGGCCGAAATCATTCGTTTCCTTGTCCTGTCGAGGGTCGGGCTGTGGCGCCGTTTCCGCCGCCGCGGCTTCGCCCTGGAGATTCCGCCCTGCAGGCGGCGCACTACTGTCGCCAGCAAGGCCGTAATCGCCAATGCCTGGCGTCGAGGAATTCCTGTCTTCATCTGGACCATCAATGATGAGAGCCAGATGCAGCGCTTCCTCAACATGGGCGCCAGCGGTCTTTTCACGGACAAACCCGCTGTTTTGCGCAAGCTCGTCGACAGCGGGCGCTGGCAAGGCTTCATAAAGAGAGCCTGAGTGAAACGCACCGGAAAGCTTTTTTCTGCTAACCTCCTCCACCATGAGAGAGGCCACCATGCAACCGGTCACTTCCCTGGGCGCGTTCGACATCGGGCTGTCAGCCCTCGTCGGCCTCAATGCCCTTGTCGTGACGTGCCTTATTTGCTGGGGGGTCTGGGGCATCTTCGATAAGAAAGCGCTGGCCAAAGCGTCTGAAAGAGACGTTTTTCTGGCCATGGTTCTTCTCGAGCTGCCCCAGGTCCCCATTGTTTTCCTCATCCTCAACCACTCTTTCCCGGGCTGGACGGTGAGCCCCCAGCTCTGGCTTTTCGGCGCGCTGTCAGCCGTTCTTTACAGCGTCAGCATGGCAAGCTACCTGGCTGCGCTGAGCAGAACGGAAGCAAGCTATGTTTTGGGCTTTACCGCCGGCTATCCGCTGGTGACGCAAATCCTCGCCGTTGCCATACTGGGCGAAAGCCTGGTTATGAGCCGT
>DATNRC010000438.1:0-4090 GCA_036703705.1 Candidatus Obscuribacterales bacterium | reverse complement strand
AAATTGATGGCCGCTACAGGCGCATTTCTTGGACCGCAAACAATCTGGATTGTCCTTTTCTACTTTGCTCTTGCCTATGGCGCAATATCCATATTTCAGCTCATGCGTGCCGTGCCCTGGAAGCAAGTGACGCAAGCTTTTACGGCAATGCTTTTAGGTGGCGAGCTTAAGGCGCCGACAATCGATGCCGAGAAATTGACGGAAGTGAGAAAGAAAAGCATTCCCATCGGGCTTGCCATCGCCATAGGAGCCGTCTTAGCCATTGTCTGGGAAAGGCCGACGTTGCAATTCCTTGGTTTTACGGCCGAGCAATCAACTGAGGCCCGCCCGACAACGCCTGCTCCCGGCGGCGAATCCTCTCCTTCGACGACGCCTGCCCCCGGCGGCTAATCCGCCATCTCGCTAAGACTTTTCATATATTGCCAGAATGTCGGCCCCTTTCATCCGCAGACCTGCTTTGTACAAGGCATCAGCGCCGAGGAAACCCTTAAAAAGATGTGATGCGGTCTCCAGGTAGAGAGGCGCGAGAGACAAATCAGACATCAAAGCATTGAGTGATTTCACCGAGAAATAGCGGACGTGATCGAATTTGAACGAGTAGTAGTAATCGCCAAGAATATCGGCATCCAATGCCGAAAGATTTGGTGTGCGGATCACGATTGCGCCGTCGTCGGCAAGATATTGCTTCAGCAACGCTACTGCCTCACGAGGCTTTTCCAGATGCTCAATCACATCCCACAACGTAATCAAGTGAACGCGCATACCTGCTGCCACTTTCTCTAAATCCATAAGATGACACTGCCAGGTGTCAAAGCCAAACTGCGCTTTGCACAGGGCGATGATGTCTGAAGAAAGGTCTATGCCGTAATGCTGAAAACCGAGTTCGTCTGCTGCCTTTCGGTAGTAGCCGATGCCGGAACCGATATCGAGAAGCTTGACGCTCTGAGGATGTTTGCGCCAGAGGGGCCGCTTATCTTGCGTTTGCTCGATGACCGTGCCCATCAGACGCCGTGCCTTCTCCAGCCTCCAGCCTGCATGATCGATATAATGCTTCATGCCGTAATGCGCATCACCGCTGGCACTGAAATATGCAGTGTCATACACGATACTGTCTGCGGTGACTGGCTTGTTGTTTGCCGCGTCTACAAGCCAAGCATATTCTTTTGCGCGCACGCCAGCCACTATTCTCGTTCTGTCGCCGCTAATGGTGTATGCATAAATGCAGTCTGCGGGCGTGCCATCCGGGTCCGCTCCCCACGAAGGTTCTATGTTGCTTCCGGATGGGCGCTCACCCCGATAGAGGGTGCGTTCGGTTGCCTGGCTCAGACATGCCAATTTTTCGTTGCAATCGAGATCGGAAAAAAGCTTGCCGAAGTTCTCGCGTGCTGATGCAACTGCTTGCTCGACGAATGTCCTGGCTTGTGCCTCAGGAATTTCCAGGAGGCGACAAAATCCGTTCCGCCAATGATCGTGATCGTCATAAAACTGGACGTTTTCCCCGATCACGTAAATGATGCCGAGCGTGGTCTCGATCCATTTTCCGGCGGCTGCAGTTGATCTTTCCGGTCCCGTCTTAGGGGGACTTGCCATTTTCTTCACCCTCAAGCCAAAAGGCATTTTACACACTCAAAAGTGATATGTCATGTGAGCTGAACGCGCCTTTCAAGGGCCCTATGTTGCTCTCTCGCCCGGTCAATACTTGCCCATCTCGCGCGCTGAGGGACAGCAATGTGACTTCACCTGCATCTGCTCGTGCGCGAGGGGGATTCCGCGGTCTGAGGTGCTGCCGCTGTTGGTATTGCCGGTAATACCGCCAGGAGAGGAGGAGAATGCCACCGTAAGCGGTGACCTCCCTCGAACCTCCTTCGAATCCCTTCGCATCCTCCTTCCAGTCTACATGCCGAGATCATAAACCTGGCTTGCTGTCAGGTTTTACATCTTCGATGCAATATGTGCTGATCGAGACAATATATGTTCGTTGAGACAATAAGTGCCCGTCGAGACAATATATGTCTTTAGATCTGATTATCTTTAATCCTTAATATTTGCGGCTATTTATGGCCAGTTGAATGGCAGTCCGCCGGGCAGACCGACTCCACCCATGCCCCCGTTGCCGAGTCCGACGCCGCCAATGCCGATGTTGCCACCGCCATTAGTATTGCCATTGACGCCGAAGGGAAGATTGAATCCAAATGTCGTGCCGCCGTAATAGGTTACCGGCAGAGGATCGGCAAGGAATGCTTCCGGCGGAACCATCTTGAACGGCATTGGTTTGCCTGCCATTGTAAACGGCTCCGTGTCTACGAATTCGTCACCGCCCCAGGCTGGAGGAAGCGAGCTGCCGTGTCCGGTAGATAGCCCGGCATTGCGGCGACCCAGGATGCCTCGCTCGATGCGGTGGATGGGTGTGAATTCAAAATAAGGCGGAATGCTGTATACGCCTTCGTCGCCGTAGATGTGCTCTCTGTGGCCCATGGCTTCATAAACGAAGCTGTCCATATTGCAGGGAGGAAGTCCATTTCTCTCCGCTCCGCCGAAGACCGGCGCCAATCCAAATCTGGTGCCGATGCCCAATCCTGCGCGGCGAGGTGCTACGCGATCGCCCGCGAATGGCATGCCCGGCCGTCCATAACGCTGATTGCCGGTAAATGTGGAGCCGCCGGGAGTGGCCTGCGAGGAGGTCGTGTCCGTCGTGCGTCCTCTCTCTCCCTGTGTGCCTGACGTCTGGGCCAGTGCAGGCAGCGTGACGCTTGCTGTCAGGAATGCCGCGATGAGAATTTTTCTGATCATTTTTCCAATTTCCATTGTGCGAGTGACGAAACCTAGCTTGTGGTCAGGGTTTTCGAATGAATGGACAATCTACAGTGTTGATGTCGACTGAGCTTGTTGATGTAGGAGGCAAAGGGTTGCCAATGCTGAACGGCATGTTAGGGTTGGGTCGAGCCCAGCTGGCGCCCAGAAACGGCTTGTAGCCTCCGCGGGAGAAACCGTATTTGAACTGACCGGAGGGAATCTGGGTCATGCCGAACATTCCGCCATAAGATCCTTGCAGGGCATCGATGGTGTAGCGGGCCATGGGCAGTCCTCCCGGACCTGCGCCGGCCGTGGGACGAACGATTGGATTTTGTTCTGCTCTTGTGAATCCCTGATAATTGTGGACGCTGCGGTCGCTGTCGGTGAGCTCCCCGGGGGTCGGTCCGGAGTCGTGCATGAAGCCCATGTCTCCCTGTGTACCGGAAGATTGTTGATATCCGGTGGCTCCGCTATATGATGAGCCTTGCACGTTGCCGCCGAAATTGAAGGTAGTTCCGTTGGGCGTCACCTGAAGCGAGCTGCCCTGCCCGAAGTTGAGATTTGTGGTTTGAGCCGAGCAAGGCGTCGAGAAGACCACAACAACTGCCAGGCCAGCAAAAGAAAGGGCTAAATGGTTAAGCTTGTTCATATGATGCGACCTTTGCCTGGTTTCCCAGAAGCATTGAGTTAAAGCGCCTAGTAAGTGATGTCCGGTGCGGAAGAACCTGTCTCCGCCCAACCTGCCCTCTCAATTTCACCCTTCTGAATTGGGCTCTGGAAAACAGGCGTAGATGGCAGAATACTACTCTTCAGCGAGGTGCTTGTCAATAGGCTTTGGGGCGCTCCCGGCGCTAATTTTGGGGCACTCCCGAGCTCAGACTTCGCGACCGATTCAGCGATTTGATTCATGATTGCGATTGGCGCCCAAAAGCGAGTGTGAAGATGCAGATAAAACATTCCCTTTATGATCACTAAAACACTACTTACTACCTGTGAAAATTAGTCGGTATATGGCAATTTACTTGGGCTTGGAGACTAGTTGTGATGAAACGGCCGTCGCACTCGTAAGAGACGGCCGCGAGATTCTTTCCAGCTGCCTCATTTCGCAAGTCCCGGTGCATCAGGCCTTCGGTGGTGTAGTGCCGGAAGTGGCTGCGCGGCGGCATGTCGAGGTGATTAATGATTTGATCGAGGCTGCCCTCGATGAGGGCAAAGTTAAGGGCCGGGAATTGGCGGGTATTGCCTGCACGCAGGGTCCTGGTTTGATTGGCACCCTCATTGTGGGATTATCGGCAGC
>DATNRC010000437.1:0-11018 GCA_036703705.1 Candidatus Obscuribacterales bacterium | reverse complement strand
CTTAACACTTTATCCGCCGCGACAACAATGTGGAATTGTGCCGCTTAAATCTTTGTAGCCAGCCTTATACGTAGTTTCACCAGTTACAAGTCCGTCGTCAATTGCGATGATTTCAAGCGCCATGAAAGCAATAAAACACATATCCAGGGCTGGTGTTATCGCCGCCGTCGTGATGACGGTCAATGCCGCTCAGGCGCCGGCAGAAAGTTTGAAAGGAACAAACGCCGGCACGGCAAGACCGCAACCGAAGGTCCATTTCAAACTTTCGGTTTCACAGGAGGCGGTGGGTGATTCTTTGCCGAGGCTGTCCAGGCAGCGAAACGTCGATCAAATCACGATTGCCAACCGCGCAGCGGTCGATCTCTCAGACATTGCCACTCTGGAGCCGGAGGCCCGATTTCAGCTGCCAGGCCCGCAGCAGAAAGCGTTTGTAAATACAAATCAAACTAGCGGCTCCGCCTCTCAGACTAGCGGCTCCGCCTCTCAAACTAGCGGCTCCGCCTCTCAAGCCCACTCGCCGCCAAAACTCGGCAATCAAACTCCGCGCATCCAGGGACCGGGCATGCAAGTGGCGATTGCGGGGTCTGGAAAGCGCTCCGGGCCAGCACGCGAAAACCTGGGCGCGCGCCCGCATTCTTACCTTGAAGAATACAACGTCGATTGGTCGGGCTGGATTTCGGCCATGACATCGCGCTGGTTAGCCAATCTCAAACTTCTCGAGGCCCAGGTAAACACTCAATTCATCACGGACCGTCCGGCTCTCATCCAATTCACTTGCTATCCTTCAGGTCAGATTGGCAACATTGCTCTCAGGCAAAGTTCCGGAGTGGATACTTACGACCGCCTGCAGATGTTAGCATTGAGTCAAGTAGTGCCCCTGCCTCCGTTTCCTGCCGGCACCAAATGCTCAACGATTACTCTTGTGACAGGTTGGGAATCGCATGCAAAGCGACCGGGCGAATCCGAATTCGATCCGATCAAATTTGGCAGAGGCTTTCCGATGGAGAAAGTCGAGCAATGGGTGAGACCAAGATAAACATACCGGCCGGAGTCGTTTTAACATCCCTTACCATCACCTTGTTGTTTGCCTGTCATCAGGAGGCAGGCGCAGCCAAGAGCACCGGGAAGCCTGCCGCAACGCAGAGCGCACAGGCGCAATCTCCTGAAGCGATGGAGTTGGCGCAGCTCGAGCAACGACTCTTTTTTAAGACATATGATGACGAAATTGCGGCGCGGCTTGCTCGCATAGAAAGACGAGTGTTCGGAGAAGAGCTGCAAGGGGGCTTTCAGGAAAGAATGGCTAGGGTTAAAGAAGCGCTCGGCCCGCAGCGCAACCCTGACGGCAGCATCACAGGCGGTGGCATGCCTCAGCAGCCCCCTCAAGCGGTGCAACCACCAGCGCAGCCGAGTCAACCGGTACCAATTCGAGAAGACCCTGAGGCCGCGCTGCAACGGGCGAAGCTCGCTGTGATGGCTGCAAAAGAAGAAGAAGTGCAGAGATTGATGGATGAAGGCGTCAACTTGTGGCGCGCACGGCGTGGCAACGAAGCGACGGAAAAATTCGAGCAAGTGCTCAGGCTCGATCCGCGCAATGCAGAAGCGCATTTCAGCATGGGCATCATATATGAGGCAGCAGGGAATTTCGCCGAAGCTTTGGCGAGTTATCGAAAGGCTTATGACATCCAGCCTGCCAACAAAGACTACAAGGCGGCAGTTGCCGAAATCGAGCGGAAAGCGCAGGAAAAGGAGAAGTTTCAAGGACAATCGGGTGAACTGAAGATACTCGCCGAGGACGCGGCGGCAGCATTCAAGCGCAAGGAATACATGACTGCCCTCGACCTCTACAAACAACTGGACGCAAAGATTCCGCCCACGGCACACGTCAAGTACAACATCGGCACCTTGTATCTGATGATCAGCAACCCGCAATCAGCGCTCGAATACTACAAGGCAGCACGCAAGCTCAAACCGCAGGAAGAGAAATACGTGGAAGCGGTTCAACAACTCGAAGCCAACCTCAAGCAAGCATTGGGCGAGAAGAAAAAAGCCGAGAAGGCTGTTTCCGAGGCATGGAACCAGCAAGAAAAGATGTTCGCTGCCCAGCAAGGCGGAGGCAAGAGCAAAAAACCGGCCACGCTTGAGCCGCAGCCGTCGAAGGGTCAGGAGGCGATGAACGGCTATGGTATCATCGGTCGTACCAGCCGCGAGGGAGTGGTCATCACCGCCATTGGTATCGCATCGAAAGCCTCCAAGGTGGGCCTGTTGCAGGGTGATGTCATTCGTGCCGTAGACGGCACCGTCGTCAAGAACACCGATGAGCTCAATGAAATGCTCATGAAGAAGATGGGGCAACCGGTCAATTTGACCGTCCAGCGCGGAAATCAATTAGGACAGGTGGCATTTTAGCTGTGAGGCTAGCCCGCGGCGGCGGACAGCGATAGCCCATTTTGGCTATGAGAATTCGCGTTTAATTCTCTTGCGCAAAGCAAAGTATTCTTTTTGCGCTTCTTCGATGTCCTCTTCTCCAGCCAATCCCAGCCATCTCAAGACCTCCTCGAAGTCTGACTTAGTGCTTGCGGTAGTCTCAAGTTCCTTTGCCAGGTCATACTGGGCATCGGGGCATCCACCCTCTGCCGCCCTGGTCAAAAGACTCAGGAATTTGGCCTCGTCCTTTTCGACACCCAAACCATCTCGGAACAGCAATGCCAGGCGATACAATGCTGCGGAAAGCCCCTGATCTGCGGCCATCTGATACCATCTGGCGGCCTCTTTGTAATCTTGCCTCACGGCTTGACCGCGCTCATACATTTGTCCCACATTTAGTTGCGCGAAGTCACAACCCTGCTCAGCAGATCGCCTGTACCATTCGAAGGCCAGATCAAGATTCTCGCTTACTCCCCGCCCAAACTCATAACAGCCACCCAGACTGTTCTGCGCATATGGATCCCCTTGTTCCGCGGCCCGTCTGAACCAATGATAGGCCTCTGCTTCACTTTTTTTCACTCCTTCGCCAAAGTTGTAGCAGCATCCGAGCTGAAACTGAGCAAATGCATTACCTTGCTCGGCAGCTTTCAAAAACCATTGCGCGGCTCTTTCCGGATCTTTCTCAACACCGTGCCCGGTCTGATAATTGAGAGCCAGACTCGCCTGGGCTTCGGAATAGCCGCTCATCGCCGATTTGGTCAGCCAGTAAATGGCAAGATCCATGTCTTTCTCGCCGTCATCTCCATACATATATGAGAGAGCGAGATCGTATTGGGCAATCGTATCACCAGCTTCCGCATCCTGGCGCCGCCTGTCTTTCTCCTCGTCGGCTGCGGGGTGTTTGATCGATAACAACTTTTCCGGCCGGATATCGGAAGCATGAAGCTTGTCCCAGGCCTGCAAATCGTGTTTCAATTCGAACATTGACTGATAGCGGTCTTCACTGTTTTTGGAGACGGCTTTCATGACGATCGCTTCAATGCTTTCAGGAATATCGCGAGCGGGAGCCACCGTCCGCAGTGGCGCAACAGCGTCATTGACGTGAGAAAACACTACCTGTAAAAAGCCCCTTCCTTCAAAAGGCGTCTTCCCTGAAAGCACTCCATACATCATGCATCCCAGCGAATAGACGTCAGAGCGTTGGTCCATTGCCTGCCCCATGCATTGTTCCGGGCTCATGTACAAAGGGCTGCCGAAAACTTCACCCGACCTGGTCAAACGATCGGCGATCGCTCCTGCCTGGGAAAACATTTTGGCGATGCCGAAATCCACAAGGACAGGTCTTTCCATGCCGCCGTCGTCTTCAACCAGCATGACATTGCTCGGCTTCAAATCACGGTGCACGAGCCGCCTGCGGTGTGCATGTCCCAGAGCGTCGCAAAGCTGCATGAACAGAGGAACAGCCTCGCCGGCAGTGAGCGTCCCCTTTTGAGAAAGGAGGTCATGAAGCGATCTCCCTTCCAAAAACTCCATGACAATGAATGGCAGGCCCAGCTCCGAGACATCAAAATCAAAAATGGAGACAATGTTGGGATGATTGAGCTGGCTCAAGGCCTTTGCTTCGGCTTCGAATCTCTTGACGGCAATCTCGTCCTGCCTGATATTGCTCAAGAGAAGCTTTATGGCGACTTTACGATCGAGGCCTCTTTGCACTCCACCGTAGACTATGCCCATACCGCCGTGCCCGAGCTCGGACTGAATAGTATAGCGTCCATTCAATACGGTTCCGACAAGCGAGTCGATCAGCACCGTCGCCAGTGGCATATCACATTCATCGCAGAGGGTGGCAGCCTCATCGAAGTTTCGCTTGCATGAGAGACATTGTCTGCGCAGCATCTCGTCCGCCGTCAGATCGCGGCGGCCAGCTCTGTCAATTGCCGGGAAAGCGCAACAGAATCTTGATCCGCAGCAACATCAGAGACGTGCCTGATATTGTATACAGTGTCACGCTCAACCGGTATATAGCCGGCTGCCGATATCAAACGCTCCATTTCCTCTTTCGCCAGCTGCAATGGTGTTTGGGCGCCGGCGGCGTGTGTGATTTTTTCCTCGCCTATGGTGCCATCCATATCATCTGCACCAAAAGAAAGGGCAACCTGCGCCACCTTCTCGCCCAGCTGAATCCAATATGCCTTGATGTGATCGAAGTTGTCCAGCACAAGCCGCGAGACGGCCACGTCCTTGAGCATGTCATATCCCGTCGGCTCGTCCACCTCGCCCTTTATCGTTGTTCCTTCGTAATAGCACTTGAGCGGGATGAAACATTGAAATCCTTGAGACTTGTCCTGTTGAGTTCTCAACATCAGCAGATGTTCGACTTTGTCTTCAATGCCTTCACCTATCCCCGTAAGCATGGTGGCATTTGATTTTAGACCCAGCTCATGGGCAATGCCGTGAATTTCCAACCATGTTTCGGGCGGCGTTTTTTTCACCAGCATTTTTTCTCTCACCGTATCGCTGAACATTTCAGCTCCGCCGCCCGGCATAGAACCGAGGCCGGCATCTATGAGGCGCCGGAGAGTCTCCTTGTAGCTGATGCCTTCCCGTTTTGAGAGGTACTCAATCTCGACCGCAGTGAGCGCCTTCATGTGAATGTGCGGAAATTCAGACTTAATTCCGCGCAAGACAGTTTCGTAATAAGTCAAATCACATGCCGGCGTGAGGCCGCCAACCATGTGAATCTCGGAAATGCCAAGGGCCGCGCCCTTCGCTGCTTCGGCCAATACGCGATCGACCGTCCAGATATATGCTTTTCCCTTTTCGGCAGGATTGGCGTAAGAGCAGAATCTGCAGGTCTCACCGCACACATTTGTCGGATTGAGGTGCATGTTGTGGATGTAATAGACATATCGTTCTTTGTCTTTTCCCGCCTTCATTCTGCGTGCATATTCAGCAAGCGCACCCACCGCCAGCACGTCTGCGCTCTTGTAGAGCTCGATTGCATCTTCACGCGTCAGGCGCGCGCCTTCGACAACCTTGGAAGCAATCGCCGACAGCGAATTTTTCTGCTTGATGATTTGCTCAATGACAAATTGCACGTCACACCCCTTAGACTTGAGACAGCGTCGCTCGTATCCCTCGCCTGGCTTTCTCGAGCGTTGAGCGGATAACAGATCGTATCATGTCAAGATCAGCCAACCATGGGTCAGAGTTATAGATTCCAGCCATGATTGGTAGACACATGGCAAAAGCGGCTAGAGAAGCGAAATTCAGAGCAGGAATTCTTCACATCCGGTAAAAGATCCGGCTGGCGTGTGAGCCAGATAAAGCACGTTTCAGAAACACGCCCTTAAGAGGCAGGAGGCTCAGCAGGCGCGGGTTGAGGAGCCTGAACCGCTTTTGGATGGGCATTTGCATAGACGCCGAAGAAGATGTATGCCAGCGCGACGATGATTGAAAAAACGACCCACAAGGGAAACTTCTGATCGGAAACCTTGAGCAAGGTGTCGATGACAAGCACCGGCGTAAGCGCCATGACGGAAATCCGTATCAGCTCGCCATAGGTCAAACGCGCATGCATGGTTCCGGCAAACAGCGTGCCGACAGCGGCATAGATAAGAGTCTGGAGAACGCAGAAAATGAAGGCGATCGGGATCATGATCAGCACCATTATCAGGGCTCCCCAACGCTCGACTGATTCGAAAAACTTTTTCAGAACAGGAGGTTCGATCTTTACGTCCACATCAGGAACCGGTGTTTCCGACTTCCTGCCTTTGTAGTCGGTGTGAATGACCTTATTAGCAGTCACCACCACCGGAGCGTTGACGCCCGGGCTCGGCGCTCCTTGGGCTGTGTCAAAGGACAGGAAAACGTTGCCTTCCGCCCGCAGGTAGTATGGGGTTGGTTTGTCGATAGAGAGCTCGCCCTTAGCAATCGTGATTTTCGGCAGCTGTTCGATAGCAGGATAAACGGACGTATTGACGGCCTGCCCGATCATCTGATGCATCTTGATTCCCGTGAAAATCCAGGTAATCGCCACCAGCACAAAAAGATACTGATAGGCCAGTCCTTTCCATCCGCGCACGGCATCAACATACATGTCGCCGTAGAAGAAAGACAGGTAGATGGCGTTCAAACCCGAATATCTATTCATGTCCTTTCGCTCAAGAGTCCTCGTATCACTTCGTCAGCTGACATAAATACATCGTAGCGTAGCTGAAGTAAATACACCGTAGTTCTCCTTCTACTAAGATTTCAAATTCAAAGAAGTCAAGTCGAGGTCGCCCATTCTCGTAAGGTCATGCCACATCAGGTTTCCAATTCGGGTTGACCAGCGCCGTCATGACGTGGTCCTCCCATTTGCCGTTGAGCAGCAAATAATCGCGAGCGAAGCCCTCTATGCGAAAGCCCAATTTGCGCAATACACGGGCGCTTTTGATGTTGCCGGGCATGTAGTTTGCCATAATGCGATGCATGTTTTTCTCTTGGAAAACATAGTCGATCGCCGAGCGTACAGCTTCTGTCATATATCCACGGCCTTCATTCCCTTCCGACAGACCGTAGCCAAGATAACAAAATTGTGAAGCACGGCGCAAAAAGCCCGTAAAATTGACACTGCCTATGATACCGCGTTCCGGACTGTCCGTTTGCTGCGGATTAAATACGAAGAAGTGCACACCACGGTCCTCTTCAAATGCCTCAATGTTTTTTCGCAGCTGCCCTTCCCAAAATTTGTCGGTGAAAAAATCGACGGCATAGCAAAACTGGAAAGGGGCGAGGAAATCTCGATTGTTCGCATAATACCGAACCACAGCCGGAGCTTCCGATGGATCGGCAAATCGCAACTCCAATCGTTCCGTACGCAAAACTGGCAATCTTGTCATGGAGAGCGCTCTCAAAAACATTCCAAATGATCGTTGAAGATAATACCCTGGCCGGCGCACGTCCTTAAACCCGGGGAGCTTCTTCCCACGGTTTGAGGCGTTTTATGACCTTGTCCGCATTCCTGTCAATCAATGCCCTTATATGAGCAGCTGGTGTTGACATGCCCCCACTGTTGTCACCACGTTTGGTGACAATTGAGACTACTTCACCGGTAGAGAGAAGATATTTAGGGCTGCCCGAATTGCCAGGTTCAACGTGAATCAAGGAAGAAAATTCCTTTCCGGTCTTCAGCTCAAACTGCTCAGCAACAGCGCCGGTTGCCTTGCCCACGGCTGTCACTCGCCCATCTTGAGCGAAATTAACAACGTAGCGCCCGGGCTCAGCGGGGAGGTCAATCCCGGGATGGTTAGAGACGCTTATTACGTTTCGGTTGTAAGGAATGTTGACGTCGGAAGGTGTTCGCACCAGGGAAGTACGCGATGTCTCGCCGCCAAAGCGTCCCGGCGACACGAACTGTTTTCTCCATCTGGAATTTTGCGGGAAGCCGATAGCAGCAATCTCGTCTGCCTGATTTGGAATTGACTTTGCCAGCTTCACCGGGCGAAACACTTCGCCTGGTGTCTCTCTGGCGAGGTACAAAAGCGCTATGTCGTTATCGTGGTCAATGTCCAGAACTTTCGCCCAATACTCCTTTCCGGATCGAGTAGAAACAACCAGGTTTTGCGCTTTGTCTGCCACATGCGCATTGGTGGCAATCAGCCCATCTTCACGAACGAAAAAGCCCGTGCCGACGCCCTCGGTCAATGACCGCGCTGTCCCGCTGCCGTTCCACTGTCTGACTCTCACAATGCTGTCCTTTTCCCTCTCGAACAGCATCGCCAGCGGATGCTTCTTGCTGTACAACGTCATATCACGCGGACTGCCTTTGGCATCGATCCACAAAGTTGGTATGCGAACGTATTTGCCGTTTGGACCGGTGAGATATTTATCGACGTTCTTGAACCCTCCGTAGCCACCGACCGTCATCAGCGCTCCGTCTACGATTGCCGGACCGACCGCTGACGCAACAATGTCTGTATTCTTGTCGAGATTTTCGGGAGAGCCGGCCGTATCTTTGAGAGCACCCCAAACTTCACCAGCACGCACTCCCACATCCACAAGAAAAGCGGTGCCGAAGGCAGCCGTCGCGACGAGAGCAACCGGCCGCAGCCTTGGCACCCGCGTCTGCATTGCAGTCATCGCAGCACCCGTCAGCCAGCCGACCCCTACCTTCACACCGGTCTCTGCCGGATGGGTAACAGCATGTTCGGCGGCCTGAGCTATTCCTTTTCCAGTGCCCACAAATATCACTTGCGCCTCGCGCAGCATCAAATCTGCAAGGGAGTCTTTCTTCGGAGACGAGGAAAGATCAGACTGATTGCCAGCACCTGGAAATTGAATTTCAGCCATAAGAGGCAAGATCCGGGAGAGGAAGAAGAAGATAATAAGCATTTCATATTTAACTGAAAAGACGGAAAGTACGTAGGTGAAAAACTCGGAGCTGAAAGTCGCTTTTGCTTCCATGGCCCTTTCTAATGCAAAAGTCCCACTAAGCAACCCGCTTAAGGCCCTTCCGATATCGCATGACCCTTTCCAAGCAACCCGTTTAAGGCTCTTCCGATATCGCATGACCCTTTCCAAGCGATCCATTTAAAGCTCCGAATCCTGGCTGACCCCGCCAGCGCCTATATGAAGCTCGTTCGTTTGCGCGACTCCTTTGGACTCAATTTGACCGTGGACACACCGACAGATACCAACTGTCGGGTAATGAGCTCAAAGAACCGCTGGCGATCGGGTCCCCGAATAACGGCAAGATGGTGCGCCTCTGCCAGGCATACTGGATAGCCCATGCCCTTGTCCACCTGGGAGAGCACCGCAGACAACGCCAGGTGAAAGAGCGTGCGGTCACCCAAGAGCCATCGCGGAAATTCCAAACGCGTAATCTCTTTGCCCACATGCAAATAGCAAAAGCAGACTCTATGATCTGCGGCCAGCCTTTTGGCAACGCTTGCACCGGAAAGAAAGCTCCCTGTCCTTTGCCCAAAATTGAGACTTCGTGCCATAAGCTGCCGATCAGTAAGCGGCCATATCGAAGAACACGGAAAGTCTTCCTCGTTGATGTCGCCACAGTAGTCCCGGCAATGGCTGCTGTCGTAAGGACAGGCGAACACGCGCAGATCGTTGACCACATCCGAGCTTCTGCTATGACTGAGGTATCCGATGAGAGGAATGCTTGCCATTTGCAGCTCCTCAATAGCGGAAGACATACGCTGCAAATACAAATCCTGGTAGGAGTCCGGCATCTTCTCCAGGGACCATGGAATGAGCGACCCATCCACCAGGGCAATGACAGGCACACCGCGTTGTTGGGCTCTCAATGACAAAGTGACCAGGGTATCAAATTCAAGCAGCATGCGCTCAAGCGACACATAGAGTTCGTCAATGTGTAACCTGCGCCGATCCACCAATGGATACAGATCTTCCGGACGGTGATAAAGTCTGGGCTCACTCTCGAGAAGGGCCGGCTGCTTTGCACCATATGTGATGACGGCAGAACCAATATTCAAGAGAAAGCAATTATGCACTTCATGATGGCTGGGCATAATTTGAGAGCCATCAACTCCGACCACCGTAACAGGATCGCGGCAGAGAGGCACGACGTCCGCCTGCAACAGATCTTCAAGAGGCAATGCCACCGGCCATAGTGTCCACCCCATGTCAGCCTGCAGTCTTTGCACAAAAGCCTCTTGTGACTGAATTGCTTCGCTGAAGACCTTTTTGCCATTCTCTAGAGCATTCCTCGCTGAAAGAGTGTCGTCGAAGCTGTCACTTCCCACTTGTTCTATTTGCACCATAAGCTTGCGAAAATCAAGCATCCCCTTCTCCCTAATGTCTGCCCTATATCTCTCACTGACGCTTCAACCGATCTGATATCTTCTTGAGTTCACCACGAGTGCGGTGTAGAGCACTTTGATATTTGCGCCCGCTGTGTGGATCTTCCAGAATAGCCAGAATTGATGCCAATGACTCATGTGGCTCGAATTTAAATCGCTCTGCAAATACCCTTATCAATCCGGCAAAACTGATCAGACACTCTGTTGCTTTAAGCGAATCGACGTGGGCGCGCGCATCGTCACTGACTTTTCTCTCCGCCTTACTTTCCGGCTTGTTGTTGTGATTTGTCAGAGTCTGCAAAAGACAGAGCACCTCAACGTCGGCTACAACAACCTGCCTGCGCTCTTCGCTAATTCTGAGCATATTTTGGGTGAGCGGCGGAGGCACTACCGCCAGCTCGCGAAGGAAGATCAGCATGTCGCAAAGCGTCAGTGCCAGTTCGACGGCGGTTTTTGCTGATGGCAAGGATTCTCGAATTTTCAGCGGCCCTGTACGTTCTTCGACGATGTAAATGCATCGCCGCTCTTTGATGAAAAAATCATTGATGCGAATGAGACCCGGCAAGTTGGCAGATTGAAGAGTACTAGCACGATTGACGATCCTGGTGACTTCCTCCGATGACAGCTCGGAATCTTTCATTGCCTCGACGGCAACGACAGTGACTGCGCTGTTTCCCCGCCACTTGTCATTTGCAAGATGGAAAGCCAGACTCCAACCATTTTGCTCGAACATTTGCAAGATGCCGCCACTGACTCTCTGTCGCTGTCTCTTGAGCT
>DATNRC010000436.1:0-2621 GCA_036703705.1 Candidatus Obscuribacterales bacterium | reverse complement strand
CAATCGCTCATTCGCCCCATTCAATCGCTCATTCGCCCCATTCAATCGCTCATTCGCCCCATTCAATCGTTCATTTGCCCCATTCAATCGTTCATTCGCCGTATTGGATCCGCCATATTGAGGAGATTTAGCCGTGCCATCCCACCGATCAAGCGCCAGTGCACTCAGGCGCGGCGAAATCGTCACCGTCACGCTTTCATCGATGGCTCCAGGTGGAGAAGCGATAAGCAAAGACAAAGGCATTGCCCTGTTTGTGGATCGTGGCGCGCCCGGCGATATTGTTGACGTTGAGCTTTACGACGTGCGCAAGGATTTTGCCAAGGGACGGGTGGTTGCGGTGCGCCAACCGTCGAGCCAGCGCGCTGAGCCGCCCTGCAAGCTTTTTAAAGTCTGTGGCGGTTGCCAGTGGCAACACCTGAGCTACGTTGCGCAGCTTGAGAATAAGACAAGCATCGTCAAGCAAGCAGTGAAACATATAGGCAGGCTGGATCCTGCGATTGTCAAATCTTGTATCGGCGCCGAACAAGCGCTGTTTTACCGGAATAAGGTGCAGTTTCCGGTGCGCAATCCGCAAGGCTCGAGCCGCATCCTTGCGGGCTATTACAAGCCTGATTCTCATGAGCTCGTCAACATAAAGCATTGCCCGGTTCAGTCGCAGCAACTCGATCGCATGCTCGAGGTTGTGAAGGAAGTGCTCGAGAAGTATCAGGTGAAGGCATACGACGAAAAGAGCGGAAAAGGGCTTCTGCGCCACATCACAGCGCGCGAGAGCCGGGCGAGCGGCGAAATTCTGGTCACGCTCGTAATCAACAAAAGCTCGGAAAAGGTGCCGGAGTTTCTCTTTCGCGCCGCCGAAGAAATAAGAGCGGGCGACGACAAAATAGTGGGCGTCTGCGTCAATTTCAACAGTCGCCCCGGCAATAAGATTCTCGGCGATGTGACTTTGCCCTTGTCCGGGCAGCCGTATATTGAGGAAGTCCTGACGGCGAAAAACGAAAAGATGCCGGAGCGGCTCAAGAGAGGCATCAAATTCAGGCTCTCTGCCTCCAGTTTCTTTCAAGTGAATACGGAGCAAGCTGTGCGCCTTCTTGAAGAAGTGCATCAAGCCGTGTACAGCAGGAGTTTAGCTCAAGATGAAGCCGATGGCTGTTTAAAAGCGCAGCAAACGGCAGAAAGGGCGCCTGTCATCTTTGACGCTTACGCGGGCGTTGGCGCCATTGCCCTTTTTCTTGCTCCCGGCGCGGCCAAGGTTTATGCAATCGAAGAGCATCCGGCAGCCGTCACGGACGGGCGCCATAACGCAGAATTAAACGACATGACCAATGTGGACTTCCGTCAGGGCCTTGTCGAAAACGAGCTTCCTCGCTTGATTGAAGAAGGTGTCAGGCCGGACATAGTGGTGCTTGACCCGCCCAGGAAAGGGCTCAGCCGTGAGGTCGTCAACACCGTGCTCCGGCTTTCTCCTCAAAAAATCGTTTATGTCAGTTGTAATCCTGCGACTTTAGCCAGAGATTTGCGTCTATTGGAAATCGGGATGAGAGATGATGATGACAATATGGCACCGTATGAAGAGTCCCAAGAGGATGTCGGCTTTGCGGAGGAAAAGAAGCAATCGCTTGGGTATAAAACAATTCAGATCCAGCCGCTCGATCTGTTTCCGCAGACCTATCACGTGGAGTCGGTCGCGATCTTGGAAAAGGTGTAAGACGATGGTTCTCTCTAGCATATGGAGAAGGCAAGACGGTTCGAAAGAGCCGCTGCCGCCCAATCTCATCGTCAGCCACAGCAAAAGCGTGCCCCCCGAAGCAGTGCAAGAGATTTGCGCCTCGGTGGGCTGGAGCCGGCGAGAGCCCGATTTGATTACCCGCGCCCTAAACAACAGCCTGGCGGTTGTTTCCGTGTGGGATGGAGAATTGCTGATTGGCTTTGCTCGCGCCACCGGCGACAAGGTTTTCAACGCCACTGTGTGGGACGTAGTCGTCCGCCCGTCCTACCAAAGGAGGGGCATTGGGGTGCTTGTGATGCGCGAGCTCCTGAGCGAGCTGGACTCCTACGAAATTCCCTTGATCACGCTCTATGCAGACCCGGGCACGGACGGCTTTTACAAGCGATTCGGCTTTAGCTGCGATCCATCGGGCGTGCGCGGCATGTTCCGCGAGAAGTACTAATCCCACGATCCATGGAGAAGCGCTGCTAGCATGCGATCATCAGCTGGCCACACGCACACTGCAATCGGGGTTAGACTCTCCCGAGCACAAGCAATTTGCTGCTGTGTTGGCTACGCGGGCCGACTATTAACGCTTGCTTGATACTTTCGGGCTTGCTTAGTTGTTTCATGATAAAGTTTAGGATTCATCGAGTTCTAAATATGCCGTCGGCGACGGATGGACTTTATTTCTGGGGGAAGAATGAAAATCATTTTGCAGCACAATGTTCCGAAGCTGGGCAAAGCAGGGGATATCGTCGAGGCGTCGCCCGGGTATTTTCGCAACTATTTGCAACCGCGCCGCTTGGCAGTACTGGCTACCGACGGCGCTCTTAAGAAGCGCGAGGAAGATCTCGAGGCCCTGCGCCGCAAGGCTGACAAGGCGCATCAAGAAGCTGTCGATTATTGCGAGAAA
>DATNRC010000435.1:0-4348 GCA_036703705.1 Candidatus Obscuribacterales bacterium | reverse complement strand
CTGCTGGTTCTCTTCGAGTTCCGGGACAATGTAATGGTAGTTCGTATTGAACCACTTGGTCATTTCCATAGCAGGTGCTTCAATGATCCTGCCATTACGGCTAGCAGCTTTGACCATGCCGCGTGCCATCAGGAAATACGTGTTGAGATCCACCGTTTGTCCTGACCAGCCAAACCGTTTGGGGACAGCCCCAACCAATGCGATAGTGTCCAAAACATGATCGTAGAAGGAAAAATCATTGGACGGAATGAAGTCTATGCCAGCCTCTTGCTGGAACCGCCAACCGGATATCCGCAATTGCTTGCCTTCAGCGATCAGTTCTTCTTCAGTCCCTTTTCCGTTCCAGAAGCGTTCGAGCGCGTGTTTCAGTTGTCGCTTGGACCCAATTCTCGGATAGCCCAGGTTAGATGCAAAAACCATTCCTCACCTCGCAACCGTCAATGTAGTATCCAACTGAACGGGCTTGTTATGCTGGTCGATGGCAACCAATACAAATCGCCCTTCCGCGCACAACTGCCGTTCACCTGTTAGCAAATTCTCCGCAAACAACTCCACAGCCACTGTCACGGACGATTTGCCGCGTTTGGCTACACGCCCAATCACTTCAACCAAATGACCATGCTTAACGGGAGCCTTAAAATCGATCTTTTCAGAACATGCAGTCACCATGGTCTTGCGCGCAAAGCGCGAAGCCGTTATGAACGCACTCTTGTCCATTAGTTGCAGCGCATGTCCGCCGAAGAGCGTGCCATAGTGATTGGTCTGGTTAGGAAAAACCATTTCTACGATGCGCGTTTCAAGCTGCACTGTTTCAACACCATTCATAAATTTCTTCCTTTACAAAATTAGATGAAAAGCAAAAAGTCCCTGACTCTGGACAGGAACTCGATCTCGTATATGAATGGCGCTCGATACGCCAATACTCACGAAACCTACCTCCTTACCTCGAAGAGGTGATTGTCTGTGTTCAGGTGGGTAGTCTGACTTGCAATTTCTTGCTTCACAGTTGCGGGACAGCGGTGGATTCACACCACACTTCCCCCACCAGATCGCCTACCAAGCGATCCCTGATACTTGCAGAACACAATAAATTCTTGAGTTAGCGCCACCTCCGTCAAAGATTTGCCTATAGCTTATCTCATACGGATCGAACGCAGCAACGTAATTTTCCTTTTTGATCCAAATTTCAAATTCCTCGTTTTATTCATACATATAATGCTACTGGCAACTTTCCGGCGTCACCAAGAAACTGACCAGAGTAGCGCTGGTCACACCAGGGGTGGTACCAGTAGACGAGATGTTCAAAAAAGTCGATTCCCTGAGCCGCATGGGTGCATGGCTGGCAAGGCTCGTTTTCGTAGGGCTTATGATATTGGCGATGCGGACGTTGAAGCCCTTCATCGGCGACATTCATCCCGACATCACCGCCGTTGGCATCGTGCTTATGGTGAGTGGTGCAATCTGGCTCAAGTTTTACCCGGTAATTGGCGGCAGCGCAATCGCAGCCGGCTTGATCTGCAGTTTACTTGCCATCCTCACAAGCAAGCTACGGCTTAACCCTTCGCATTGAGATGGGCGTCGCTGCCGCGAATCCACTTGAAGGGCAAGAATTGGCTGCACCGTGCCAAGTCCGAGTCGCCCCGCTGGATGCATCAAGCAAGGACGCCTTCGCGGCGTCGCGCGAGGATTTTCACAAAAGAGCGAGTACTGATCTCCTCGATGGTTAATCCGGTCGTCTTCAATTCGTCCTTGTTGATTGCACCGCAATTCATGGCGCGCAAAAAGAAATTCAAGAGACCCTGTCCCGTCGCCGCATCATCGAAGACATCGCCAACGAGAGTTGCCTGGGCGGCCTTTTCTATAAAGCTTCTCAACCTGAGAGAAGCAGGCTCCAGGCTCTCCAGGAAGAAGCAATAGCAGGCTGCGTATCGTATGGGCAGTTGCGCAGGATGCAAATCCCAGCCTTGATAAAAAGCATGCTTTAATGAATGCCTGATGTGATCGTATCCAAGCTTCCAGGCCCGGTGAACGATCTCGATGTTTTCGTCCCTCAACTCTTTGCTCATTTTTCCGTCCGGCCCTGGACGATTGGGACCAACCGGCATTACATTCGTCGCGCCATCGGACAGCCAGATGCCTGTTCCCGAAAGAGAAACGCGCATTGCCTCTCTTGCAAAGTCGCATGACGGATGATCCATGCTCTGGTACGCTGCCGTGATGTTTGAGGAGGCCGTATAGTCGTAGACGCCGAAATGACATGCGACACAGCGTCCTTCTGCGGCTCTTACCAAGCCCGGCAGAGCCACCTCACCACGACTGTTGATGATCGATTGCGGAGTCTCGACCATCAGCTCCAACTTCAACGAGCCGCTCTCAAGCGAAAATTTCTTCTCCAAAATCTCGAGCATTCTGACAAGGGCAGTCACCTGCTCGGGAATCTGAACTTTGGGCAAGGTCACAACAAAGTTGTCCGGAAGTTTTTTGGCAGACGCCTTCACTAATGTGGTCAGAAAAATATCCAGTGTTCGAGCGCTGCGGGCCTTCAACTCTTCGGTAAACGGCTTGATCCTTATACCGATGAAGGGCGGGAGGGTTTTCTCGTTCATTCCCTTTGCCACTTCTTCAGCCGCCAATCTTGCATGCTCATCCTCTTCATTGTCCGGACGATTCCCGTATCCGTCCTCAAAGTCGATGCGGAAGTCCTCAACCGGCTCTCGCTTCAACTTCTCCACTACGCGGTGATAAACAGTATACGCCAACCAGGCGGGATGTCTTTCCGCGCGCACACCGGCGGGATTTTCATCGAGCAGCGGCTCGAGGCGAGCAATTTTCTCGCCCGATTCCGGCAGGAGCTCGTAGCCGGGCAATTTCAACGCCTTGCCGAGCGTTACATAATCAGGAGCGTACTCTTCGAGAGCCTTAAGGGCCAGCTGCCCCAACTTCACGGCCGAGTCGGACTTGAAAAGATGAGCGCCACCATATACGGTGTGGACTGGCTGGCGCGCCGGCGACTCGCCTGGGTACATCCGATTGAAAGCCGTATTGGCATCGGATAACTTCTTGAATATTTCCTCAAGAGCGGCTGAGTCGATAGATGTCTTCATCACCAAATTCTCCTTGTGCAAATGTCTTAGCTGCCCCTGTACGTTGAATAACCAAACGGACTGAGCAAGAGCGGAACGTGATAATGCTCGTTTTCCGATTTGAGCTCGAACACTACTGGAATGTAGGGGTAGAATGTAGAAAGCCCGGACTGCTTGAAATACGGTTCAGTGCCAAATACCAGGCGGTAAATGCCGGCTTTAAGAGAAGTTCCCTCAGGCACCAGATCTGGTATTCGTCCGTCGGCATTCGTCAGCTTGCTGGTTACCTCTGTCCACTCTCCTTCGTGACGCCGCTCCAGTACAACAACAATTCCATGGGCCGGTTTGCCCCGAGAAAGATCCAAAACATGCGTCGTGATTCTGCTCATGTAAAAAGCTTTTCTAGTCTGATTTTCGTTATCTTTGCCTGTTCTTGAGCGGCTACAGCCAGTTCCGTTGCAGGATCATTGGCAAGACGCGACTTAAGGATAGACAGCATTTCGCCTGCGCTTTTTCCCGTGGCGCAGACAATGAAGATGTATCCGAATTTGCTTTCGTATTCCTCATTTGCCCTCGCCAAATCCTCGAGTACTTCCTCCGATGCTCCGCTAACGCCCTTTTGTTCCGCGGCTGCCCAAGCACGTGTATTGCCAAATTTAGCTTTGAGGCTGTCGAGATCGCCAATCTTTGGATGATGCGAAAAAGCCTCGAGCCAATCCTCGGAAGAGAGTTTATACCAGATGTCGCCAGCCGCAGTAAATATCTGCTCGCAGCTAGCGAAGGGCCTTTTCTGGGTCATTTGCTCGACCCATCGCTGAGACCCGCAGCATCGCAAAAGCTCAACGCGCGCCATCTCCTCGCTCAAGGCGTTGAACTCTTCGATTTTATTCGCCCTTCCGCTTTGCATTCGAACCCCTTACCTTCGCCAATCGTCAGCTGACCGGCGCTTCAACTTTCCCCCGGAGCAGAAATTGACCGCTCGCCGATGTGGAGAAATTGCCGTTTTCGAATACTTTCGTGCCACGAAGATACGTTTTCTTGACCAATCCCGTAAACGTTCTTCCCTCGTGAGGAGTTTCTTTGTGCCTGTGATAAACCTGCTTTTTGTCAACCTGGAAAGTTTCATCCGGAGCAAAAAAGACGAGGTCTGCATCAAATCCCTTGGCGATGCGACCTTTGCGCCCTTCAAGTCCGACAAAACTTGCGGTTGCAGCCGACATCCATCTGCTCACATCCGCAAGTGAGAATCCTCTTTGTCTTGCTTC
>DATNRC010000434.1:0-18417 GCA_036703705.1 Candidatus Obscuribacterales bacterium | reverse complement strand
CCCCGCCAGACCTGCTCGAAGAATTTATTCATGTCCTTCGAAGTTTGGCTCTGGTACGGCTTTCTTGGCTTTTCGCCGTTGTTGTCCTCGCCACCGGGATTGAGATACCCTGGGGATTGAATGGGACGAGTATCCCCCGATTCAATCCTGGGTTGAGGCGCAGGCATGCGAGACTGCGGCGTATCGCTTATCCCGGGAGGCAGAGCTTGCGAAACAGGCGGCGAGAACTTGCCGCCGGGTGGCTGTTGTTTGCCGGGCAGCTCAGGCTCAACGACGGGGTGAGCCGGCTTGAACCTTCCTCTTACGCCGTCCCTTAGACTGCTGCCTTTGCCGTTGAAGCCAATCGAGCCGTCCCCGCTCTGGTCGCCGGCATGCCCGCCGTTAAAGGCAAAGCGGCCGCGGTTTTGAAGAAGTATTTGCGAGCCGTCGAGGGTGGATGGCGTCCCCACATCTTCCGGCGCCTGGACGTCCGCCGGCAAATAAGATGGCGCTTTCCCATTGTTTTGTCCAAAGCTGCCGCGCTGGTTTTCGACCATGGCTCTTAAGCTCGATTGGTTTGGGAGTTCTGCTTGACAAAACTATAGTTCGCTTAACGTTCCGGGTCTGTGGTGAAATTACGCGCTGATTGGTGTTTTCCCCCCGTTGAGCGGCTCAAATTAGCTTGCACAGCATCATTGCGCTTTTGCGAGCGTCGAATGAGGCAATGACAAATGTCCATCAAAAATGGCAGAATTGATGACCGGCGCTCACACCCAGCTTTTCGCAAGCTTTGAATTGAGGTGATGAGAGCGGGACTGGCTATCAATTCACTCTTCTGTTGAGCGGCAAGCCTCTGGCACCAGCGCTTGACCGACACCATGGTTAATTCTGAGGAGAACTTTCAGCGCGGGCGATTTTTGTCCTCATGCGTGGCTTAATAGAATTGCACCTTTCATTGCACCTCGTCGTGGAGAACTGCCATGTCTTTCGCCTCTCCCCTTTCACGGAATGTCTTATGCTTGGTGGCGACTTCATTTCTAATCTCAGCAGCGGTCGCTTGTGCTGATGAGCCGCAAAAGGGATCGAATCCCGGTGTTGAGGCAGCCATTGAAAAGAACTTTGCGGCAAAAGCCTCAGCACCCAGGGAAGAAGGAGCTGAGGTAGTTGCAGGGCCGCTCCAGGAAAAACGGCAAGCATTGCTCGAGCGGATCAAAGCGGCGGGCAAGGCGGGCATAGGCATTAGCGCTTATCTTGGCGCTTTCAAGGCTCTGGAAGATGCTGTAAAAGCAGGCGCTCCCGAAGAGCAAGTACAAACGCGTCTGGATTCGTTGAATCGCGGATTGGACGATCAAATGAAACGGGCCCAAATTCTCAAAACGCAACGACCTGCGCCTCCCATGCAGTCTGGCGGCAGCACGACCCCAGACGAGCGCGGAGGTCTCGCCAACATCAAAGGCGGAAATGCCGAGGCTATTGTGGAAAGGCTGAAAGAGAAGTATGCAGACAAGATCCCTCCCGGTCTAGATACCAAGAAAATTTTGGAAGACGACAGAGCCAAGGAGATTCTCAAGAAACTCGGCTATTAGCGGCCGGTCATTCTTTGTCCGCGCCCAGTTGCGGCAAAGTTTTCACGAAGATTTCGCCCCGCCTCAGTTTGTCGGTTATTCGACAGTTTTTCTGACAACAATTTGTGCTTGCGGGCGAGGCTCGGGCTGATTTTTGTATGATGAACAAAGCGCACCAGAGATGGTGCGGCAAGCGGCTGAGGAGTTTTGCCGATCGTCAAGTGAAGCTTTGAAATTTCCTCAGAAGAATCCAATTTAGAAATTTACAACTGATAGATATCCGAAGTGTATAGCTTGGTCTAAAATCATATTTTAGGGGTAGTAATTCGGACGTAGTCACACGGCCGCTAATGCTTTCCCGAATTAAGGAATCCAAATTTCAGGCGGGTCTCGAAAAATGACTGATAAGGCGACCAGGTCCAAACCCAAAAAGAAGAGTCTTGTGCTGATGCAACGTGATATTTGGGGACTGGTCCAGCTGTATCTGCATCGAACCATCAGCTCGAGCCAACTGGCAAAGCTCTGCTTTCCCGACATAAGTTACGAAACGGCACGCAAGAGGCTGAGACGATTGCAGCAAGCCGGCTTCACTGGCTCGTCTTCCAGTGGACGAATGGAAGGGCGCGGACGGCCGGAGCTTATCTACTTCCTCACAACACAGGGTGCCAAGGCGCTGGAGCAGCACCGGGGGATCTCCTGGGAAACGATACCAACCGGGCCGCCGCATACTTATCACAAAGAGCATTTCTTGCGTCTTGTTGATGTCCGTTTGGCTATGCTCGATGCAGAACAGAAAGGGCTTGTCGCCGATCTGGACTTCACTACCGGGCGCGAATTTTGGAGAGAGCTGTCCGGTGATTTGACAACAGTAGAAGAGCAGGCTGACGCCACTATTTCCTTCCGTTATCCAGGCATGGAGCCCATTAAGGTCTTGCTCGAAATCGACACCGGCAATTTCAGGCAAACACGCCACTGGGAGCCGAAAATTCGCGCCTTCCTCAAGACCGGCTTTCCAATCTGGGTGGTGACGGGCAGCGCACCGCGCATTCTCACGCTCAGAAAATGGACGCAGCCTCTCCTTGATGAGGCTGGGGTCGGACCGGGCAAATGCGTCTTCAGTGTCTATACGGACATCATCGAGCGCGGCATATTCGGTGCCGGCTGGCAACGAACCGACGGAACCTACACAGACCTTCGGCCCAAAATAGGTGACCAGGCCCGCTGACCCTATGTCACTTCGCCTTCCGCCCGCAGCAGCTCTTCGGCAAAGTGGCATGCCGACCAGTGTCCTTTGGTGATTTCTCTCAGGGGGGGCTCGTCAGTTTGACAGCGCTCGCGCGCCATCGGGCAGCGGGTGTGAAAAGTGCAGCCGGGCGGCGGGTTGGCAGGGCTGGGCAGATCGCCTTGCAAAATGATGCGCTTGCTGCGATCGACGGAGGGATCTGGGATTGGCGCAGCGCTTATCAAGGCTTTGGCATATGGATGCAACGGCATGCTGTAAACTTCGGCGCACGAGCCAATCTCAACAATCTTGCCCAGGTACATGACGGCGATGCGATCGCTTATATAGCGCACGACATCAAGATTGTGCGCTATGAAAAGGTAAGTGAGGTTGAACTCCCGTTTGAGGTCGATTAGCAAATTAAGAATTTGCGCTTGCACGGAAACGTCAAGCGCTGAGACGGGCTCGTCAAGAACAATCAGGCGCGGGCGGAGGGCCAGCGCGCGTGCAATGCCTATGCGCTGCCGCTGCCCGCCTGAGAATTCGTGAGGGTAACGATCGGCCATTTGCCTGGAGAGCCCCACCAGGTCGAGGAGCTGCAGCACTCTTGCGCGCAGTTCCTGCCCTTTCGCCGCTTTATGAACTTCAAGCGGCTCGGCCACTATTTGGCAGACGTTCATGCGCGGATCGAGACTTGCGTATGGATTTTGGAAAACAATTTGCAACTGGCTGCGCAGTTGTTTCATTGTTTTCGAGTCACAAGTAAGCACATCGGTGCCTTCGAAAAGCACCTGCCCTTCCGTTGCCGGCAGCAAACGCAGCATGACACGACCGAGCGTTGATTTGCCGCATCCGGACTCGCCGACAAGACCCAGCGTTTCGCCTGCAGTAATTTCCAGATCCACGCCATCAAGCGCACGCACAGCCCCCACTTGCCGGCTGAAAAATCCTTTGCGAATTGGGAAATGCTTTTTTACGTGCTTGACGCTGACGAGAACTTTTTTGTTCGCAGTGCCCCCGCTTCCAAGAGCCGCCGATTGAATGGGTTGGCTGATCGCTCCTTCACTGGAGGCCGTTTGTCCGCCGCTTTCTGTCATGTGTTTTCTTCCTGCTTAGAAGCTCGACGGTTGTGAAAGTTGCCTTGCCGCTGGTGCTGAAAAAGGCTCGCTGAATAAATCCAGCAAGCCTTATTGTAAGTGACGTCGAGGGATTGTCGCCCTATGGCAACTTCACGCTCAGACGGCCGATTGTTTCGATCAGGTTGGAGAGCATTGTTGAAAGCGGATCGCGGCGTTCGTCCGCTCTTGCCACAACCCAGCCATACTGCGCAGTATTTCTGGCCGGGGCGGGATCGTGCACCTTGAATCCCGACGTGCAATCAAACTGATGTTGCAAATGAGCGCAAGGCAATTTCACGAAGTTGCCACCAACCGATCGCAGCTCAACCTGCTTTACCTCATCAGAGTGCGCATCCCGATTGACTCTGTGATAGCAAGTCACATGCACGTGAGCGTGTTCGCATTCATGATGGCAGATTTCGTGCGCTCCATCATAATGCCCCCACGGATTGCCTCTTATTTTGTATGGCTTGGGCTCGCGAATGAAAACATACCAGAAGACTGTATATAGGATTAGCAACTCGGCAGCAATAATCAGATAGGCGTACATATCCGCCTCCCGGCTTTTCTCAGCCCAGAGTTAAGGGATTCCTATGCGAAAGAAAGATAACGTTTGAGGACGAGAAGAAGGGTGGACCAACGGCAGCAGCTTAATCAACGCTTAACGTTTGAATGTATTCTAACGAAACGTTACAAAAAAGCTACGGGTTTTTAATGATCGCCAGATTGTCAAGAGGTTAATTCTATTCGGCGACAGTCCGCACCACAACTGGGATAGCGGCGCGTGCCCCGATGTCGTTTATATGGGGATAGCCATGATCAGATCATGACTTAGAGATCTGTTATGCAAACAACACCGAAGGAGCGACCCAGATTTGACTTACTGTTAATGGGCGATCTGATTCGATCAACCAATCGTTGTCAATATTCGGAATGCTGATGAAATTTCTCGAAAATCATTAGTCAGAGGAATAAACGGGCGAGCGCTTTCAAGATCCAGCCTTTGATCTCGCAGATCCAAGCGAGGCGCTGCCCAACTGTGATGTACAAGCGTTTTTGATAGGCGTTTCCAAATGCAGATAAACAAAGTTGCCGTGGTGGGCTCAGGAACTATGGGTTCGTCCATCACCGTTGCTTTCATCGGCCGCGGCATTCCGGTTTTGCTCAAAGACGTGGATCAGGCAGCGATTGAGAATGGCTTGAATAACGTGGATCGTCTTCTCAACTCGCGAGTGCAAAAGGGGCTGTCGCCGAAAGAGGCAAAGGCGCAAAGGGAGCTGATCGAGCCGGCTGTCGACTATGAGCAATTCTCGGATGTCGATTTTGTGATCGAGGCGGTTGCCGAAACGATTGATATCAAGCGCAAAGTATTCGAAGATCTGGACGAATTCTGCAATGTCGATGCCATCTTCGCCAGCAATACATCGAGCCTGTCAATCACGCAACTGGGCTCCTTTACTCGCCGGCCCGACAAGGTAGTGGGCATGCACTTTTTCAATCCCGCTCATTTGATGAAGCTGGTGGAAGTGATACCAGGATTGGAGACATCAGGTGAAACTGTTGCCGCCACTATTGAGCTCGGGCAGATGCTCGGCAAGCTGGCTGTGCGCGTGGAGGAGTGCGCCTCTTTTCTCGTCAACCGCCTGCTCGGCCGTTATATGAATGAAGCTCTCTGGTGCCTGCAAGAGGGAAGCGCCACCGTTGAGGACATCGACAAGAGCGCCTGTGAGTATGTGATGCCTATTGGTCCCCTGGCGCTGCGCGACATGAACGGTGCCGACATCGGGCTTGCTGTCGCTCGCTTCAACTATCAAGAATACGGCGAGCGTTTTCGTCCTGCTCCCGTGCTTGAGGAGATGGTCAACAGAGGCTTGCTCGGACAGAAGACCATGGGTGGTTTTTATACCTACGATGAGCAGACCCGCAAGCGCGCAGGCGTAAATCCGGCTCTCGATGGGGCTCTCCAAGCGTGCAAGAACAATTCTTCAGGGCAGTCGCTGCCCTTCACAGTAGAGCGCCTTTTCCTGCCCATGATTAATGAAGCGTTCCTGGCATTGCAAGAACGAATATGTGCAGCGGATGATCTCGATCCGGCGCTCATGGCGGGACTGGGCATGCGCAAAGGACCGCTTGCGCTTGCAGTGGAGATGGGGCTCGATGTCTGCCTGAGCAAAATAGAAGAACATTATCGGGTTTATGGCGAGCGGTTTCGGCCGGCGCCATTATTGAAACGTTTTGTATGGGCTAAACGAACGTCAATATTGTGACCTCGAAAACGACAACGTTCACAGCCAAAGGCTCATTGATGGCGCTTTCAATCGCCTGCTTCGCCGTCTATTTCCTGGGCATGGCGTGCTTCGGCATAACCGACCCGGGTGAGGGATATTATGCGGAGGCGGCCAGGGAGATGGTAGAAAGCGGAGATTACATCACTCCGCACCTCAACTACCAGATCTATTTCTCCAAACCAATACTCACATTCTGGCTCATGGCCGTGCCCTACCGCATTTTCGGTGTGAGCGAGTTTACGGCTCGCATCTCTTTCTCCATCATTGCCACTATATTGGTGCTCGGAAGCTACCTTCTCGCCCGCCGTTTGATAGACGAGCGCGCAGGACTGCTCGCCGGCTTGATCGCCGCTTCCTCACCACTTCTGGTGGCAATCACACGCCTCTCGCCCATCGATATAGCCTTTGCCTGCTTTCTCGATCTCGCTGTCTACTCCTTTGCTGCAGCGGCCATACTCAACGAACGCCGCTTTTGGCCCGTGCTCTTCGTTGCCCTTGCTCTTGCGGTTCTCACTAAAGGTCCGGCCGGCGTTGTCCTCTTTCTGATAGGCACCGTTGTTTTCCTTTTGGTGGAGCGACCGCCGTGGCGGCAGATGCTTGTGTGGTTGGACCGGCTCGAGCTGGGATGGGGAAGCATCATCTTCTGGCTTCTTGTTTTGCCCTGGCATCTGGGCGTCTCTTATGCCACCAACGGGCTCTTCCTGCTTGTCTTCTTCTTCTACGAAAATCTGGCTCGCTTCGCCGGACATACCAATCTGGCAAAAACATATTGGTGGTATTACTTCCCAGTCATCGCATACGGCTTTGCGCCCTGGATTGTTCTGCTTCCGCCGGCTGTTTTCAATGCTCTGAAAAGCAGACTCAATCTCACGGAGATTCGCCGTCTATTCACTCGTCGAGCAGCTTCAGAAGGCGCGGCATCCGAGCCGAAAGAGCAGGTTCTTTGTTATTTGACGCTATGGTGCATTACTGAATTTGCTTTTTTCACTTTGTCGAAAACCAAGATGGATACGTACATTCTGCCGACTATCGCCCCATTCTCGATTGTGGTGGCATGGCAAATCAGCGAATGGGCTCGGCAGATGGAGGAAAGTCAACGCACAAGCAAGTGGCTCTGGGCGATCTTGTTCCCTGCTCATGCCCTAAGTGTTTTGTCATTGCTCGCTGTGGCCCCCATATTTCTCGCCCAGCAGTTCTCGCCGTTAATGAGATTTGCCATCGCCCTTGGCGCATGCTCCGTGGGAGCAGGTTGCACGTTTTTCGTGCTGTCTTTTGCAAAACGCAAACTGCTTACAGGCTTCATTGCCTTTGCCGGGAGCTTTGCTCTCGCGGCTGCGCTGATCACTCCTTTTGCGTTTAAGTATGCATGCAAATTGCGCTTTGATGATTTGCAGGTCATCTCGCAATATCTGCGCGACAAGGATTGCGACATCGCTATTTTTGGCTTGTTCAGGCCGGCAAGCATGTTCTATTCCAGAAAACCCGTGGACTCGTTTTTTCACCCACATTTGCTTGAGCCCCTCAATGTTGCGGAGCAAGAGGAACCCAATCTTGCCCCCGGCGGCGCGAAAGCAGGGGAAGATCGCAAAGAAGAAAACAGCGCTCCTGAAAATCGTGCCCTGGATGATCGAGGCAAAGTGGAAGCTCAGCGGCAAAAGAGATTGCTTATTGTGCTGGCGGAAAACAAATTCGTCGATCGCCTTGTCAGTCAGAGTCAGGTTGTGCTGAAACCTGTGGGGAAAAGAGGAAGTTGGTCCGCATTCGAGGCCAGGGACGCCAGACTGCGCAAAATCGATACGCTCGAAAGGATTTTCTCCAATCCGGTCGCCTTCGAGGCTGCCGTGAGCGGAAAGGGCGCTGATTGGGGGCCCCTCACGGTGCCGTATGCCGGCGGCGACCCCAAATGGTGGTTGAAGAGCCGGAACATTCCCCATAGGGGATCGTCGAAATGAGCTATCCGGCACACTATAAATGCGCCTTCGGCGGGAGCGTCTATGATTCGAATGGGGAAAACGGCGGCGTCGGTCCTGTGCCTAACGCAAGTCTTTCTGCTTACTATCGGCAGCGGCAGCTTTGCGTTTGCTTATGCGGCTCCGGCTGTGCAAAAGCGAGATGAAGAGAGGCTCGCGCGCTTCGAATCCGTGCTCCTTGGCGCTCTCAAGAAAGGGCGTGAATTCGAATCACGGCTGCGCGCCATCGAAACCAATGTGTTTGGCGAAGCAAAAAGCGGCTCTTACGATGCCCGTCTTGATGCTCTCGATAAAGTTATAGCCAACGGCAAATCCGAGCTTCTGGCGCCGCCGATTCCGCCGCAGCTCGACACTCGCCAGTGGAGCAAAGTCCAGGAGGCCGACAATTATATTGCTGACAGCGAGCCCGTGCGCGAAGCGACACACGAAGACAAGGCTCAAAGCATATTGAGACGAGCCACCGAGGCATACGGTCAGGGGCGAACGGCGGAGGCGGAGCATCTTTTCAAAGAAGTCATTCGCATTGACCGCAACAATGCTGATGCTCACTTCAATCTCGGAGCCATAGCCGAAGGCAGAGGAGATCTTGATGCCGCCTTGCGCTCGTACAAAGCAGCCAATCAGGCCAATCCCCGGGACGCGGAAATCAGGGAGGCTCTGAGCTCCGTTGAGAGGAAGGTAGCCGAGAAAGAGAGGACGCAGCTGGCGGACAGGCAACGGCAACAGGCGGAGGCGGCGGAAGCCGATCGTCGAGAGCGTCTGAAGGCTATGGTCGGAGAAGCTTCTCAAGCCTACAAAAACAAGCAGTACGACGCGGCGGCGCGCAAGCTTGAGCAAGTGCTCCGCGAAGCGCCGAACGATCCGGACGTTCACTTCGCTCTTGCCCAGGCGCTTAAAGCCAAGGGCGAAACGGCGCGCGCGCGCCAGCACTTAAGTCAGGCTTTAGCCGCACAGCCCGGCAATCAGCTTTATAAGGATGCGATGGCCGATCTCGATCAGAAAGTGGCAAGCGCCCGCTCTCAGGACAGCTCGCCCTCCTATCCCCGTTCTTCGCCGCCTGAAGCGCCGTCAAGAGGCGGGATTTCAGACGAATATCAAACCTCGGGCTTTCAGCCGATGTCTCCCGGCTTCCAGGCTATGGACAATGAACCTCTCGGCTCGCTCACTCCTTTTACGTCGGATGGCTCTCTGAGAGGTTCTCGGCGGGGCGGCCCGGTATTTGAGATCGGTGGCACGGGCGGCATGGGCAGCATGGCAGGACTAGGCGCCCTGGGCGGACTGGCCGGTATGGCGGGTATGGGCGGCATGCGCGGTATGCGCGGCATTCCCGGCGACGGCTTCACCTCGAGCAGCGCATTGAAGCGGGCAGCGGTTGGTGGACTGGCCGGAGCGGTTGTCGGTGGACTCATGGGCTCGAGGAAGGCAGGCGGCGGTGGTGTCAAGCGTGGTGCCATACGCGGCGCAGTCGTCGGCGGTGCCCTCGGTTTGATGTCCGGCGGATTTTAGGAGGAGACAAGGGCGGTGAGGAGCGAACGTCGTTTGCGCAAATTCAATGGCGGCGCATCAGCTTTTTTGGTCAGCCTTCTTGTGCTGCAAACACTGAACATGCACGCCAATGCTGAGGTGCTGCAAGGACGGATTGAAAAGGAAGACGTCAACACGCGCATCGCCAGACCGCTCTCTGGCTCTGCCGCAGCAGGCGCGCCGGCAGCAGCTCCGCCATTGCGCATCCAGCGTCCGACACAAAGCCCACTTTCGGGCAGTCTGGTTGACACGACTGCCTTTCGGGCGCCTCTCAGCGGACGCGTAAAAGATGAAAACGTTTCTCTTGGTTTGCTCAAACCGAATGACTTTGCTTCCATACCTCCTTCAAAGTTCAACCTCGGGACGGAGCGCGGCTCCAGAGAGCTTGTGCTGGCGTGGGAACGCTGGCACAAGCAGCTCTCTGCGGCCATCTACGAGCGCTGGAGCGAAACGGCTGATGTACCCGGAAAGGCTACTCTTCGCGTGACGGTGACAAAAGATCGCAAGATCATTCCGACAATAGTGCATTCCGTGGGCGGCCGCCATTTCGAGCGCGGCCTTTTGGCGGCGATCATGAGCCTCGATGGCAACCCGGGTCTCACATTCCCGAGCAAGTCTAGACGCAGTGAAGTGACGTTCGAGACTGACTATGTGGCATCCACTGATGTGACGCCGGGCTACAGCTGGGTTCGCAACGACTTCGAGAAAGTGCGCGAGCATTACTGACGGGAACCAGGCGTATTGCCGTTCGTCGCAGTGGGCGGCAGACTGCAGGTCGCGCCACCCGATAGTCAGGAGGTGCCCGATTGAACGAAAAAGGGTGCTCACGCAGAAGGCGATGCTGCTGATGGCATCGCCTCCGCCGTCCTGTTATCACGACCGTGATTAGTCGTGACGATCTTTGTAGACCTTTTTGTTGAGCCTGTCCATTTTCTTGTCCAGCTTGCGCCGCTCCTCATAGCTCAGCCCGCCGCCTGTAGACCGCAAGAGAGCTTCCTGGCGAGCAATTTTGCTGTAATTGTCTTGCAATTTGTCTAATTCATGAGCGTCGAGCGAACCGTCTTTATAGCCGTGCTTGATGCGCCTGGACAGGTTTTGCTGCTTGGAATTGATGTTGCGATCATCAAAGCTCTTGTCGCCGTCCCAGTCGCCCGGTCTGCGATCCCATTTTACTCTCGCCCATCGTGCTTGATCCCAACCAGCGGGTCTGTAAGTTGCAGTATTGATCCAGCTCCAGGGGTGCAATCCCAGGAAATTGCCGTCGTGAGATTCTCTGTAGATGGCAGCACTCAATGCATCTAATTCGTTGTCCAATCGGGCCCGTTCGGCATAGCTCAATCCGCCTTTGCGCAGGCAACGCTCTAGTTCTGCTATGCGATTGTATCGGTTTTGCAGCGCCGCGCATTCTGACGGCGTGAGGGAGCCGTTGGCAGCGCCGAGCCGAATCCGCTGTTGTAAGTAAGTTTGAATGTTGTTGATGTTCCAATGATCGAAACATCCGTGCTGTCCATCATGCGCCAGGGCTGGCGCCCACAATGCAGACACTAATCCGACCAGGAGCGCTAGTCTTTTCATATGTTTTCTCCGTACTGGTGGTGAACGCCGTGATCTGTAAGACGACTGACTTGCTATTTTGTTCGCAGTCTTAGAGAAAATTCGTCGCTTGCGGGACGGCTCTCAATTGGCAAACCTGGGGTGGATCTACGGGCCAATGGCGCTAAATATACCTTCTTAAGAACTATTATCAAGTCTGGAAATGAATATATTCGTATGTCGTCAATCCTATAAAGATCGGGAAGACCACTCTGGCGTTGCTTTGACTTTGTCGATTAGTTGCCTTATCGACGATATGAGTTCTTCCGCGCAATCCGGCGCTACACCGTCTGCGGTGCCGAGATGGAAAGCCGTTTTGCTGTCTGAGGCCGCCCTTCGCAACCACGCGGTCGAGACCACTGCTGCTGCGTTCTTTCTTGCTGATGTTAAGAAGGCAATCGGCGGTGCGCCTTTGTAGAAACGGCCCAGCAATTTGGAAAGGCGCCTTATCAAAAATGTGCTGACGCTATTCTCCAGTGTCCTCTGCAGCCAGGCATGCTCATTTTGGTTTAAGCCGAGCAATGGCGCGATCTGGCTCTCGTTTCCTTCACTGATGAAGAGAAATCTGTCATGGGCTCCTTCGCTAGACAACAGCCGGCTCACTTTCCAGCACAGCCAGCGAGCTGCAAAGTCAGACGACGCAGGATTGACGGTTGCCGAAGGCATAAGCGTGTCTTCTTCCTCCAGCCACTCCTTTACTCTCTGCACTTCGTCTTGAGACCATCTCCTTTGGGAGCAAACGCTTTGCAGTATGACTCCGTCGAGCCGCTCCTGCAGCTCTTTCAGCGCTTTCGTATCAGCGGCGATACTCTCGGCATATGCATGGAAAGAAACATCCACGTTAGTTGCCGTGAAATCCAGCCCGTCGGTCGACAAATGGAAGTCTAACGCCGGAAACTCTCGACGGTGAATGAGTCTGCGCTGAATGTCGTAACACGCGCGCGCCACAGAAGCTACGCCTGCTCGCTCTTTCTCGCTGAGATTGACGAAGGGCAGCCGCCTGACGTCACCAACCTGAAAATTTATTGTCGGATTAGTCACCTTGGCCAATGCTTGCACCAATCGTGAGTTGAGGTAGCCAAGCAAGAAATCTGCCAGTGGCTTTTCGGCAAAGATAGCCGAGGCGCCTACGTCAAAAATGCAGCCAGGGGGCAGGTGTCGAACGGACAATTTGTGCCGATTGACAAATGAAAAGCAGAGCCCTTCCCTGAAATAATACTGCTCGTTTTTGACTACCCAGTGCGTTTTTCCCTTTAAATAGGGGTAGCTGTCTGAAACTGCCTGCTTGATTTCCGCTCCATCCGCACCCCATTTCACAAGGTGCAGCACTGGGCTGTACCAGCTGTCGGAGCCGGCGCCTTTTACGTAAGGCTTCCAGACCTTTCCGATATCACTTGGTTCTACATCCCACCATAGCCTGACGAAGCGCGCATTATCTGTGGTGGCGAGACCTTGGCGTACATCTGCATGCTCTTCGAGGCGCTCGGAGCTTTTTGCAAGATTCAAAACGATGTCTGGGCAAGAGTAATTGAACGAGAATCTCATGTCTTCGCTGGTCGATGACAAATCCCGAACGAACCAATCGGGACCCTCCGGACCTTCAACTATCAGCTCCTGGAGCCGCGTTTCCTTTGGCTTGCTTTGCCGAAGATCAAGAAATGTGGTCTGGCGCCTGACGCGTTCTGACGTGATGACGAGAAGAACGCTGTCTGCCTTTTCTCCGTTGACGAAAGGGAAGACGCCCGTTCCGGCTTCGATCGCACAATCAATGGTGCAATTGTCCAATAAATATTTCCTCAGTCGCGATGAGCTCGGCAGATAGAGAATGGAGGATTGTGTTATCAGCCCGAGGCGACCGCCGGGTTTCAGAAAGTCGACACAGCGCCTGATGAAGGCGGTGCAAATATCTTGACAGGCATCGGGATAGTCGCGCTTCAGCCTTTGCTTGAGGGAACGGCTGAGAAGTTTGCGCCCTATGTATGGCGGATTGGTCACCACCGCATCATATTTCTCGGCAAGCGGGTGGTTCGATTGCCGGGACCATTCTTTATTAAGAGTCCCGAGAAGCGTATTTCCATTGTCGGACGGAGCGCGCAAAACATGCTGCAGACGATTGAAGCTGCCGGCAAAGTCGTTGTCGAGGGAAACGCATTTCAGATAAAGAGAAAGAGTCGCCGCCCAGACTGCTAGGGGATCAATGTCGGTTCCGGCAATGTTCTTACTGATTGCGATTGCCGCCTCCCTGCCGGAATGACCTTCCAAAACCATTGCCTTATGCAGAAGATCGCTTGCTCCCAAAAGGAAATGTCCGGCTCCGCAGGCGGGATCCAAGATTGTCAACTCATGCGCCTTGAGCATTCTTGCAACACTGTGAGATTTTTCCGCTGAAGCCTTAGGGAGCACCAATTGCTTGAGCCGATGGATTGATCGATCTTCGATGAAGTTGTTGCTTGCGCTCCATTGGATAAGTGCTGTGTTGTCCAAAAGGAAGTCCACTACCCAGTCAGGCGTATAAAGTTGGGTGAAACCGACGAGTTGCTTAAGGCTCAAATCTTTATTCGGTGTCTGAATTTCAGTTTGAGCGATGCGTCTTTGCGGTCTGGCGAACATCTGATGGGCATCGCCCACAGCCAACTCTTTCGTTTTATGATCCTCGAATGAAGTGGCGCTGATGAGTTCGAGTGCCTGCCGCAGGTAGCGCTTTGGTAAGTGCGGTGCCGGCATTACGGCTTTGAGACCATCATGAGCGCAAGAGCACACTCGGTGATAGAGCTCGTTCAACAGCCAATGCACATCGCCATCGCTCATCGTCGCATCCAAACGGCAGTCTCTGTTGCCTCTCCGCGTGAGCACGTGCAGCAAGGCACGTCGATCGAGAACTCGCAATGCCACAAGGAGCAGCACCGTGGAAAGCAAGCACGCTTCCTCGCCGCTGGAAAATGCATCGTCCGATACGGATGACTGTGGTTGCGTAGAGGACCCTGACAGAACTGTCGATTCCCTTAGTAAAGCCGCGAGGTTTGAGACAGTCTCACTGAAGTTTTTCAATGCTCGATTCTTGATTGCTCTCAAGTAAGCTGCTATATGCCCCTGTATTTTGCTGCTGTCAGCCTCTATCTTCTGCTGTCATGTCGCCTCTGTCCTTTGCTGCCGGCGCCTCTGTCTTCTGCTGCCCGCCCCTCTGTCTCTTGCTGCCCTGTGTCTCTGTCCTTTGCTGCTAAGGTTTTTGCCTTGCCGGTTGTGCTGCATGCGCATGGATGAATTCAATGGTCATCTGCCACGCCTCGCGTGCAGCATCTTCTCGATAGGTTTCTCTTGTGTCGTTGAAGAACGCGTGCGGCGCATTATCAAATACTTTGATTGTGTGCTCGACGCCTATGCGCTCTAGCTCTGCTGCCAGTTGCTCGCGATGCTCTTGGGGAATCAACTCATCTATCCCCGAAAAAATTCCCAGGAATGGAGTGTTGAGCCCGCCTATGTAATCGATTGGATCCTTGGGCTTGTTCGGTGTTTTCGTCGGATATTTGATGCGACCGTAATAGTCGATGACAAAGGCCAGTTCGGGCGAGTGGCAGGCAAACATAAAAGCAATGGCACCGCCCATGCAATAGCCGATCGTTCCAATACCATGAGAGCGAACAGTGGGCGATTGGCGCACACGCTTGAAGAGCTCTTTTAAGTCATCTATCAGGCGTGCATCCGGAATTTCGGCCCAGACCTTGCGCATGGTGTCGAGATCATTTCGCGCATCCGGATCTTCCGGCCACGAAGGCGTGCCGGAGAAAAGCTCTGGCGCGTATACTCGCAATCCCTGCTGCGCAAAGCGATCGCAGAGATCGCGGATATGATCGTTGACGCCGAATATCTCATGCGCAAGGATGAGCGCGGGCATGACCTCATTTGTCTCTGGTTCCGCCACATGCACCGGAAGTTTTCGTCCCTGCCGATCGACTACAAAGTCCTCGTGCAAGATGTTCGTGAATTCGTCCATGAGCTCTCCTTTGGGCAGGCAATACCGAGCGCAGACAATTATGCAATGGTCTTTGCGGCTTAGCTAGACTGTTGTCAGCATGATTGTTCAACACAGCCGTGCGTGCCTTCACTGGACAGCACGCGCAGGCACTGCCTGGCACTGCGGGAACCATTTATTTCTGGGAACCCGCTGCGCATTCGGTCGTCGCTGTTTGGCGACCGATCGCACTGCGTATATTCGATGCGTATGCGGATCGAATCAAGGGAGACGAACGGTTTCATTGCCCAATATGAGTGAATTCAGCGCTCGCTGACTGCGATTGTGGAAAGAGATATGAGGAGTTTGTTATGCCAAGAGGAAGCAAGTCAAAATATACGGATAAGCAAGAAAGAATGGCCGAACATATAGAAGAGGGCTACAAGAAAAAAGGTGTCGGCGAGGACGAAGCAGAACGCAGAGCCTGGGCTACCGTCAATAAGCAAACTGGTGGCGGAGAGAAGCCTGGCAGCGGTGGTGGCGGCACAAAGAAATCTGCGGCAGCAAAGAAGCGCTCGAGAAGCGAAAGCGCAAAGATAGCAGCACGAACTAGGAAGACAGGCAAGCGAGAAGCAGATGTCGGCGAACAGAAGGCGTCAAGAAAATCCACCACGAGGCGGACCAGAAAGAGTTCTTCCGGATCAAAAGGTGGCGGACGAAAGGCGTCTGCCCGAAAATCTTCCACCTCCGCGAAAAAGAGCGCCGCGGGGGCAAAGGGCGCAAGAGCTTCGAAGGGTGGGCGCAGCGGGTCGTCGAAAGGCGGCGCCTCGACAAGGAAGAGCTCCAGCACAGCCAAAAAAGGAAGAACCACATCTGCCGGCAATCGCACCAAGAAGGCGGCCGCAGGGAGAAAAGGAGGCAAGAGCTAGAGCCACATTGGATGCTGGCTGTATACTGTCATGGCAGAGTTTGAGTAGTGTGAGTTGAATGGAAATGCCTGATATACGTCAGGTGAAGCTCGGTTTGTGACATGCTACTTGGACGCCGCCGCGTCCTTTGGCTTTGTGGGCAATTGCAGGCTTCGGTGCAGATGTTTGCTATCTGTCGCTGGGGCGATAATGTTATTCGTCTCTGTCCGCCGGCGCATGAATGCTGCATCAATTTTGGCAATGAGCTGGTCGATTTGTTTCCTGCTGGCTATCGAACGATTGAGCTTGCGTGCCCTGATGAGCGCTTGTTTGGCTTGGGGGTACTTTTTTCTCTGCGCTAGAGTTACGCCCAGATTTCGCCAGGCCCCCGCAAATTGCGGGTCCAGTTCAATCGCTTTTCTGAAATATCGCTCTGCATCTAATAGCCGCCCTTTCTGCCTCAAAAGGACAGCCAGATTGTTGTAGTAGGTAGGATTTAACGGATAGGCGGCGATGGCTTCGCGAAATTTCTCAACTGCTGCCGTATGTCTACCTGATTTTGCTAGCCGGACTGCCTCGTCGTGCTGCTGATCTGCTTTCAGTTTGTCCGCGGGATCTCCCACCTTGGCGCTGGGAGATGGTCTTTTGCGGCCCGGCGCGACGGCGCGGGTCGTTGAAGCGCGGGTCGTTGAAGCACGGCTCGTTGAAGCGCGGGTCGTTGAAGCGCGGGTTGATGAATCGTCGGCTGATGAAGCGCGCACTATTTTGGCGGAACGCTGAGCCCGTTCATTCCCTCCCTCGGCTGGCGGAGGCAGCGTGAACGAAATTCCAAACACGACCAGAGCCAGCGTGAGACTCGCCACCGAATATGGTGCCAATCTCATCGCTTGCCCGAATTTAGACTTTCGCTTTCTTCATGTCGAATCGGATCGCATGCTTGGCCATCCGATCGAAGGCTTCTTGCAGGCGCTCCTTGCTCACGCAGAGCGACATGCGGAAGTATCCTTCGCCGCCCGGACCGTAGGCGGTGCCCGGCGGAACGACGATGCCGGCGCGATCCAGCATCTCGGTGCTGAAGTCGGCCGACGTCATACCTTCCGGCACTGGCAGCCACATGTAGAATGTGGCCTTGATCGGCTTGATGTCCCAGCCCAATTTCTTCAGCGCTTCCACGGCGATGTCTCTTCTTTCTTTATAGAGCCTGTTGCACTCTTCGATGTGGTCGGTCGGACCCTCGAAGGCTGCGATGCCCGCCAACTGAATGGCGCGGAAGACATCAGTGTCGCAGTTGGATTTGATGGATGCCAGCGCTTTGATCGCTTGCGGATTTCCAATGCCGAAGCCGATCCGCCAACCGGTCATGTTATAAGTCTTCGACAATGTGTGCAGCTCCATGGCCACATCTTTAGCGCCGGGAACTTGCAGGACGGAGGGTGCCTTGAAGCCGTCGAAAGTCATTTCGGAGTAGGACAGGTCGTGACACAGCAAGATGTCGTTTTTCTTCGCGAAGGCAACCGCTTTCTCGAAGAAAGCAAGATCCGCCACTCCTGCCGTGGGGTTGTTCGGGTAGTTGAGGAGCATCAATTTTGCTTTCTTGGCCACGGACTCGGGAATGGCGTCGAGATCGGGAAGGAAATCGCGCTCCGGCTGAAGCGGCATGAAATGCGGGGTTCCGCCGGCAAGAATGGTGGATGTTCTATAAACAGGATACGCAGGGTCAGGGATGAGGTTGACGTCGCCCTCATCGATGAAGGCCATGATGGTGTTGTGCAAACCTTCTTTGGAGCCAATGAGCGAGGTGACTTCCGTATCGGGATCGACGGTGATGCCGAAACGTGTGTGGCACCATGCAGCAGCCGCTTGCTTGTATTCTTTCATGCCGCCGAATGGCGGATAGTGGTGGTTTACCGGATCGTCGATGGCCTTGTGCATGGCATCGACGATAAACTTCGGAGTCGGACGATCGGGATCGCCGATGCCGAGATTGATCACGTCAACGCCGCGGGCAGCGGCTGCCTGGCGTTTTTTATCAATCTCCGCAAAGATGTACGGCGGTATCGACTTCATCCTTTTCGACAATTCCATGGCTTAAACTCCGATCAATGTTTGCTACCAGAGACGACCGCAAAGGCGCGGTCTTTGCTTAGCGGACGGCGAAGGTGCCGGCCTTGAACAACCGTCCATTTTACGCGATTTCGCGCTTGCGCCTGGCGGTTTCGGCAGGCACGCAGCGGCCTGATCGCGATTGCTATACGCCTGTGTGCGCGCTAATCTGTCAGAGAGCGGTTTTCGGCAAAAGAG